>JAFZUD010000024.1 GCA_017618495.1 Bacilli bacterium
CGATGTTCTGCTCTGGGTCAAGGACCTCCAAGAGAGCGGAGCTTGGGTCACCATGTAAGCTGCTTCCGCCGACCTTATCGATTTCGTCGAGAAGGAAGACAGGGTTGATGACGCCGGCCTTGGTCATGCCGTGGATGATTCTTCCAGGCATTGAGCCGACATAGGTACGGCGATGGCCTCTGATTTCAGATTCGTCGGAAACGCCGCCTAAGGAAGCCTTGAAGAACTTCCTGCCAAGGGCACGGGCGATTGACTTCGCGAGCGAAGTCTTGCCACATCCTGGCGGGCCGTAGAAGCAAAGGATCGGGGCTTTGAGGTTGCCGGTCGCATGTTTGACGGCGAGGTACTCAATGATCCTCTTCTTGACCTTGTCGAGTCCGAAGTGATCCTCATCGAGAATCTTCTGGACGTTGTCGAGGTCGTCATTGTCCTCGGTCTTCTCATACCATGGGGCATTAAGAAGGGTATTGACATAGTTAAGGATGAGAGAGCTCTCCAAAGAGGCCTCTGGCATCATCTGGAAACGCTTGAGCTCTTTGGTGACCTTGTCTTTGACGTTCTGAGGATATGGGTTCTCCGCCACTTTCTTCTTGATGGCGTCGATGTCGCTTTCCTCATTGTCGCCTTCGCCAAGCTCATCGCGGATGGCTTTCATCTTCTCGCGGAGGATGTATTCCTTCTGTGATTTCTCAGCGCGGCTTCTGACGGTCTCATCGAGCTTTTTGTCGATTTCGCTGACGGTTTGGGCTTCATTGAGAAGCTCGGCGATCTTTAAGAGCCTCTTGTTGATCTCTGGCTCTCCGAGGATCTCGATCTTGTCCTCGATGCTGAAATTGAGATAGGCGGCAAGGGTGTCGCCGATATTGTTTGGGGTCTCGCCTCTTCCAAGGGCGTTAAGGGCGCTCTTAGGGATATCGTGGGCGATGGCTGGGGTTTGCTCAACCGCTTTGACGATGCGTCTGATGAGGGCGGTCTCTTCGTTTTGGTCGCCTAAAAGATCAGGGATGACCTTTCCTTCGGCCTTCCAAGTGCCATCATCGAATCTAAGGTTAGTCAAAGCCACGCGCTTCGAACCGATCACGCGGATGCGATAGACGCCGTTGGCATTGACGAAATTCACTACGCGGCAAAGGGTGGCGGTCATGTAGACATCGTCTTCCCCTGTCACTTCATCTTTCTGGAGTTGGCGCTGCACGCCTACGAAAAGAAGGGAATTGCTATCACGTCTGGCAACGTCGATGGCCTTGACGCTATAAGGTCTTCCGGCTTCAATCGACTCTGTCATATTCGGGAATACCACAAGTCCGCGGGTTACGAGCAAAGGCAGGACTAAGGTATTGGTGTTTTCTACTTCGTTGTCCATGTTTTTCCTCCTTGTCCTTATTATAAGGATAGTATTAGCACTTTCAATAGCAGAGTGCTAGATATGTGCTCAGAAAGTATTGAAAAGGGTCTAGTTGTTTAGCTAGACCCCATAAATCTTTGCTTAAGCCTTACTTGCTGGACTTTTTGGCGGCTGGTTTCTTGGCAGCGGCTTTTGGAGCGGCTTTTGGAGCGGCCTTCTTCTCAGCTGGAGTTTCTTCCTTCTTGGCAGCGGCTTTCTTAGCGGAAGCGCTGGAGGAATTGGCAAGGATCCAACCACGGACTTTCTTCTGGAAGAGGTTGTTCTTGAATCCGTCGAGGTCACGGTTGATGAATCCGCGGATTTCTTCCTCTTTCATCTTGTACTGCTCGGCCATAGCTTTGACTTCGGCGTCGACGTCTTCGTCTTTGATCCAGAGGTCTTCGGCTTCGGCGATGGCGTTCATGACGATGTAGCCTTTGAGATTAGCTTCGGCCTGCTTCATGAAGGTAGCGCGGAGGTCTTCGGCTTTGCCACCGGTGATCTCGAGATACTGCTCGAAGGTGAGACCGTTGGATTCGATCTGCTTCTTGAGGTTGTTCTCAGACTGGGCGGCTTCGTTGGCGACGATGTCCTGGTCAAGGGTGAAGGTAGCGCCTTCGACGATCTGGCCGAGGATGGCGTTATAGAATCTCTCTTCGCTGTCACGGACTTTGTGCTCAAGAAGATGCTTCTTCTCAAACTCTTTGAGTTCAGCGATGGTGTTGACTTCTTTGATGCCAAGCTCTTTAACGCTTGCATCGTCAGCGGCTGGGACTTTCTTCTCTTTCACTTCGTGAAGGACGACGGTGAACTGGGCTTCTTTGCCAGCGAGTTCCTTGACGTAGTTGGTTGGGAAGGTGACTTTGAAGGACTTGGATTCGTCTTTCTTCATGCCAGCGACGGCCTCTTCGAAGCCAGGGATGAAGGAATGGGAGCCAAGGACAAGGGTGTAGTTGTCGGCTTTGCCGCCTTCGAATGGCTTGAGGTTGCCATTCTCATCTGGGAGGAAGCCATTGAAGTCGATGGTGACGGTGTCGCCCATCTTGGCTTCACGCTCGACGAGGACGAGCTCGGCGTTGTTCTCGAAACGCTTGGCCACTGCCGCTTCGACTTCGGCGTCGGTGACGGTGTCGGCTGGGCGCTCGGCCTTAAGTCCTTTGTAAGCACCGAGTTTGGCGCTTGGGACGGTGATGATGGTATAGGCTAATTGGAGCTCAGTGTCGCTAAGCTTGGTGATGGCGACTTCTGGGCGGAAGAAAGGACGGACCTTGGTTTCTTTGATGATCTCGGCGAACGTTGGGTTCAACACGGAATCGATGGCCTCATTGTAGACGGCTTCTTGGTTGACTCTCTCTTTGAGAAGGTTCTTTGGAGCCTTGCCTGGACGGAAGCCAGGGACGCTCACTTTAGCGCTGACCTTGTTGAAGGCCTTCTCTTGCGCCTCGACCCAAACTTCCTTTTCGAGGTCGACGGTGACCTTGACGCGGGAAGGGGTGATTTGTTCAATGGTGTGTTTCATATTCAAAACCTCTTTAGTTTTTGCAACTGAATAACTATAGCCTATCTTAAGATAGTTTCCAAATACTTTGATTATTTATCAGTAATGGAGAGTGCTTTCTGCCTTACGGACTTCTTTTACCTTTTCGATGAGGGCCTTCACTTCTTCGAGATTAACGTTCTTCTCCTCGCACTCTTTGACTAAGTCAAACTCGCTGGAAAGATATTCATGGGCGAGAGCGGAGAAAGCAAGAAGATAAACAGGGCCTTCCTTTTCGAGAGGAAGCGTCTCTGGGAAGAGCTCAAAGATGTAATCGTTAAGGAGTTTCTTCGCGACATTGGAGACGGATGGGTCGTTGATGGCCTCATCTAACTTCTCCCTGAAATCCTCGAATTCCTTGCCGGTGAATGGCGGATCGATCCTCGCTGGGACGATGTTGAAAGTCTTCCCGTTTTTGATGAGGGCGATCTCTTTGTCGTACTTCGCGGCGATGAGATACATTAAGGCGTACGTTCTCACGAGCGATGACTTCTGCCCCGTCACCAAAGCGACGAGGGAACGGACATAATCTTTCGCTCTCCACGGGCCGATGATATTGAGGGTTGAGATGATTTCGTAATCGTCGGATTTCTCCGAGAGCTTCTCGATTATCTCCTCTTCGCTATACTTGTCGGAAAGAGAAGAATTCCTCTCTTCGGTCCTGATGAGTTTTGGGAGGGCGTGAAGGTATTCCTCGACCTCTTGGGAGACGTATGGGAGATTCTCGAAATGCTCCAAATCGTCATAGGCTTCCTCGAATTCCTTGAGGATGAAACGGAGCTCGAAAATGCTCTTCATCGTCTTGAGGGGATTGACCTTATAAAGCTCATCGCGATGGGCGTTAAGGATATTGAAGGCTTGCTTGGCATCGCCTTTGGCGAGATAGGCCGAGGCGCGGTAAGAAAGACCCGCTGGCGAAAGGTCGCCTTCGGTGAGGGAAAGCAAGAGGTCATACTCCTTCTTCTCAAGCAGGGTTTTGTAGTTGTCCATGGAAAACATTTTAGCGAAATCGCACGCGCATCTCCATAAAGATTGCCTTTTCTCTGGAAAACATTACAATTGAGCGAGTATGAGAAAACGTATCTTGCTGCCTCTCTTCTTTTTTGTCTCTCTCTGCGGTTGCGCTAGCGAGAACGTTTCGGCGATCGACCACTATCTCGCCGAGAGAAAGCTTAAGAACTACGACCAATTCGTAAACGACGAAAAGTTTAAAGCGCCAGAGACCCTTAAACTCAAGTCAAAGGTCGATGAGCTATCCTTCCACGAAAAAAACCTCACTGGTGCGGAAATCGAGCTTCAAATAGACACACGCTATGCGAGCGGTCTGGAGAAAGAGACTTTCCCTTACGCCCACTTCATCATCAGCGGAATCGATGAACAGGCTCATAAGTATGCATATGAGAACTGGGTTTTTGTTGAGGCAAGAACGACTGGCAACGTCGTCAACGTCTACGAAAGAGGCACGGAACTGAAGAACATCAGATACGAATACGTCTTCGAAAGCAAGAGGGATTGGGCTGATAAGGCCATCGACGGCTTGACGATCATGGACAACGAAATCCATGGCAGCGCCAATAGGGTCTTCGCCATATTAGAAGAAAAAGGGAAGGCTGAGACAATCGAAAGCGAATCTTACGATGAGCCATCTGCTGGTGGGTTAAGCGGTTATATGTCGTTCTTGAACGATAGCCTCATGAAAGAAGAAATATCATTCAAATTCGAGAACTATATCCTTCAGTCTTATAAACATAAAAAAGGCCAATACTCGAACGAAAGCGAAGCCAAATGGGATGCCGAAAGCATCGTGAAAGATACGCCACCGGCTGGGGATTTCGCCCTTCAAAACGAAGGCGGACTCACAAAAGCTATTCGTTAAAAGCATCTTTAGCGGCCTCAATCAGGTCGCTAAATTTTTTTAATGTGTAATCTGGTTTTGAGCAGCCGCCGAAGCCATAGGATGCAAAAGCGAACCTATATCCGGCTTTGTGGGTCTCTTCCTCGTCATAGAGGGTGTCCCCCACATACATCGCGTTGCCATATGCTCCCCTTTGGATAAGAAGGCGGAGGTTCTCGCTTTTGCTAAGGAAGTTATCGCCCCAGCAGATATGGTCTTTGAAAAGGTGGCCTAATTTGCTTCCGGCCAAGAAAGCCTCGATGTAGCCTTTCTGACAGTTGCTAAGGACAAGAAGATCATATTTTTTGGAGAGTTCTTTAAGAGTTTCTTCAACACCCTCAAAAAGGTTGCCAGGGTGGGTGTAAAGATAATTGTTCTCAAACAAAAGGGATTCTTTTAAGAGAGCGGACGCCTCATCTTGATCCATCGGAGGGAAAATCCTTTTCGGGAATTCGCTCATCGGCAATCCCATGCAGGGTTTGATTTGCTCCTTGGTGACATGAAAATGGTGTTTGCTTTTCATTCCGACGATGTCCCAAGCTTCAGCGACTTGGACAGTCGAATCCCAGAGGGTTCCATCAATGTCAAACACAAGGGCGTTTTTCATGCGGTAAATTATTCACTTCTTCTTAAAGAAAAACAACATTTTTGATTTTTATATTGTATAATATTAACAACAGCAAAGCATATTTCGCGTATTCGGAAATAATAGGTATTAAAATCACTTATAGATGAGGAGGCTTTTTTATGAGAACAGAGAAGATGCGTCTCGACAACATTGAAAAGGTTTATAGAGCTACCATCAGGCTTTTCGAGAAAAACAACGTCATGAACACCACCCTTCAGATGATCGCCAACGAGGCCGGTGTTTCAACCCGTTCGATCGTCAATTATTTCAAAACAAGGGAAAACCTTTTGCTCGCCGTCCACCAAAGATACGTTGACAGCGCTCTCACGGAACTCGACAAACACTGCGCAACCGAGAAATATAAATCCCTTAACGGCCGTGAACAGGTCCTTGATATCACCAGACACGTTCTTGACTTCGTTCCGAATTTCTATGTGCACATCTATGCGATGAGAGAAATCAGCATCGCCGTCTCCGCCGCTGGCATCACCGATGACAAGAGATTCATCAACGAGGCCATCGACTTCGTCTTCAAACCAGCGAAAATCGCCATGCAAAAAGGCCTTGAAGATGGTTCCATCACCTTGGCTCACGGCTATAACGAAGACAACCTCAAGATGTTCATCGTCGTCCTCCGCGGCGTCTTCGAGGAATACGCAGAAATCCTTAAGTCCAAAAACGAAGCCGCAATCAAGACGGTCTCCAATGCGATCGAAACCCTCTACAATTATCTCGACGCAATCCTCAGAGGACAAATCAAAAAATAATAAAAACACCCGTCAAATCGGGTGTTTTTCTTTTTTAGAACGATAGCTTATTAGCAGCCTCTTCCTTGTATTTGAGAGGCTGTTTTAAGTTGATGATCCTCGCCTCAGGATAGAGCTTGGAGATCTTTTTGCTCGCTCCTTTTGAGGTGCCCGAACCACTATATAGGACGAAGGTAACTTTCTTTCCTTCGAGGTTAAGCTCTTTAAGAAGGCTATTCGTTGGGGTGGCAAAACGCGCATTCCAAATCGGGGATCCGATATAAATCTCATCATAGAGTTCTGGGTTGACCGAGAGCTCTTTGATTTTTGGGCTTGTGCCGACTGTGGCTTTGAAGCCTCCTACAATCATCGAAAAGAAAAATGATTTAGGAATCGGGTTCTTGACGGTCTCGACCTTTTCGATCTCGAAGCCTTTTTCTTTGAGGATACTAGCGACCAAATCGCCGTTCCCGCTGCGGGAATAATATATGAAGAGCCTTTTCATATCCTTATGATATCAATAAACGCTAATGCGCAAGAAACAAAAAACTGTTGATGCGATTATCAACAGTCAGGGTTTGGTTTGGCGCGCTCGAGGCGACTCGAACGCCTGACCCACAGCTTAGAAGGCTGTTGCTCTATCCAACTGAGC
>JAFZUD010000025.1 GCA_017618495.1 Bacilli bacterium
AAGAGATCCCTTATGGAACTCGTTGGAAAAAGACGTACCCTTCTTGCCTACCTCTCCAAAACTGATCATGACGCCTATGAGAAGTTAATCGCTTCCCTTGGCCTCAGAAAGTAAGAGGAAAGAAAAGAACTCAAAACTCGGCAAATCGCCGAGTTTTTTGTTACTTTTCCTGCTTTAGTAATCCTCTAAGAAAATAATGCTTGAAAATAGAGGATTCACCCTTACAATAGGCTCACATATGGGTATAACCCATCATTTTCAGGAGGAATTAATGATGAAAAAACTTACATCTGCAGCTCTCTTGTCCTTAGCATTGCTTCTCGCTTCATGCGGAGGAGACGGTAATAGCACCCCAACCGAATCCTCGCTCGAGAATACCGATAGCGTCAGCACTTCGTTGGAAAGTGACAGCGCCGCTACTAGCCAAGCAGACACTTCAGAAGAAACTTCAGCCGATAAGGTCAAGGCCTTATTCACAACCTTAGCCGAAACCAATAACGGCACCTACACTTCCAAGGGTTACTTCACCGAGCAGCATTTCGGTGATGGCATGCTTCACCTTTTAGATTCGAGCAAGCGTACAACCTATTGGGGTTATGGCGAAGCCAAAATCGCGAACTATGGCATCGCCCAGTTCCTTTACACCAACGATACCATGGGTGTTGACACCGAGATGTCCTCTATCGTCTCCCCAAACACCAATCTCGCCTACAAAGACTACAATCACGTCCTTGCTGACTTAGGCGAATCCGGAAAGAACATCACTTTCGCGGAAGCTTCCCGTAGTCACACCTTCAGCACCAGCGATGCCGAATTCATCCAGTCCTTGGTCGATCTCGATGGCCTTGGCTTAGATGGCGTCGCCGACGAATTCACCGAAATCAAAGCCTACTTCAACCTTTCTGACGATGGCAAAGGTTTTGAAAGTATCGGATATTCTCTTAAGGGTTCCAAGAGCCAGAAGTATAACGACATCTCTTTCTCTGGCTGTTCTTTGACCAACATCGGCACCACCGCCAAGAACGCAAAGGTCGATGCTTATGTCAAGAGCAACCCAACCTTCAGCCCAGCTACCGCTTGGGATGCCGATACCATGGCTTACATCGCCCAGGCCGCTGGAAGCGTCAGCTTCACTCTCCCATTCCCAGCTCAGACCTCTTATGCCTATTCAATGCCAACAAACTCTGATACCGGCATGATCTATGCTGACCTCGGATGCGGAAACAAGAACAACGCTTATGGTCAGGCTTTAGTCACCGCTGGCTTCGAGCTCGATGCCACGAATAGCAGCGCCGCTGACAACTTCTATGTCTACACCAAGACCATTTCCGAAACTCAGGGCCTCAAAGGCGGAAAGACCGCTTTAGTCGGACTTTCCTACAGCACCGCCACCGATGAGGCTGCCACCATCTATCCAAATGGCATTTGGAGCGTCTACTTCTTAGTCCAGACTGAGACCTCCTTCGAGAACGTCACCCTTGCTGAGGTCAACACTGAGCTTCAGAGCCACAAGCTCATCTCCAACCCAGCTACCCCAATCGTTCCAACCTTCACCTTGCTTGATGGCTACACGAAGATCGACTACCTCGATACCGGAGCCGATACAGCTGAATACCTTGAATACATGGCCAGCTACTACGGCCTTACCATCACCATCAATGCTTGCTTCGGTGCTGAGATCCATGTCTATTACCCAGAAGCCAGTGCCGATGCCGCTGTCGCCAACGTCATCTCTCAGGTGACTGCCGCTGGTTTCACTCAGGAAACCAACACAAGCGGACAGCCAATTGAAGGCTCCTATTCTTCTAACGCCGATGCCACTGCTGATGCTAGTCTTGAAGTCAGCGTAGCCAAAGCCCTTGATTCAACAACTGGTGCTTACAAAGGCTTCATCTACATCGCCGTTACCCATCTCAAGTATTCCGTCTCTCGATAAGTGAACGCTTGAATAAGCCGGGCCAACCCCCGGCTTTTTTTATTGCCAAAACCCTTGTTCATATGGGCAAATGCTCACCCAAATTAATTAACTTAGGGGTTTTGAGGTCCACTTTTGTCCAAATTGTAACTAATTTGTTCGGCATTACCTTTGTTTTCATTACATTTGTAAATATCCCAATTTTGATACCGATTCAGAAACAGCGCGGTTTTGCAGGGAATTTTTAGTTCGTTCGCGCCCCTACGCGAAAATAAGTATTGAATTATCGGCTCTCGTCTATAAAATACTTGCATGTTCCATGGCCTAGCCATGAAAGGAGCACCTATGAAGAAAAACAACCTATTACTCGCTCTTCTTGCTAGCTCGCTCATCCTCGCCTCTTGCGGAGACGACAAGAATAACAGCGAAAGCGGAAAAGAAAACGAAACCTCCCAGCAATCTGGCGACTCGACCGAAGCGTCAGGCGAACCAGGTACGACTTCCGAACCAGAAATCTCAGTCGACACAAGAAGCAATGCCGACAAGGTCAAAGATCTTTTCGCTGAGATGGCCTTAGGAAAATCGTCCACCGTTGAATACAACGGCTACACAACTGAGTTCTATGGCGAAGATAAAGGCATTTGGAACGAAGCCCCAGCCTCTGATGCCGATGCCGAAAGCTATGGTATCGCCGTCCTCCCAAACTATGGCATTTACCAAGTTGCTTGGGACGATACTTCGAAAGACTATTATTTGGGAGCCATCATGACCCCAAATACAACCTTGAATCTTTCTGATGTCCAATACACCACCATGGACTTAGGTGAGGCTGCCAAAACCGCCACATTCGCCGAATCTTCAAGAACCCACACCTTCAGCACCGAAGATGCGACCTTCTGCAACGCATTGCTTGGCATGTTAGGCGGATCTTCTCTTAGCAGCGTCTATGCCGGCAAGAAAGTTAGCTTCAATGTCAACGAAGACGGCACCGCTCTCACTAACATGTCGCTTTCCCTTAGCCAACCAACCGATAGCCAATACAAGGCCACCACAGTCGAAGGCATGAAGATCTCTAAGATCGGCACGACCACCAACCTCGACTTTGAGGTTTTGATCACCAATCCTGGCATCAGCACGAGAACCACTTGGACCTCTTATGAGCTTCAGTATTTCGCCTATCTCCACGCCAGTTTCACTCTCCCATTCCCAACCGGTGCTTCATACGCAATTAACGTCAGCGCCCTTGAAGATGGCTCCTTCTACTTCCAGGATCTCGGCTGCGGCAACAGAGTCAACGCTTATAAGACCCAGCTTGAAACCGCTGGATTCACCCAGAACGACGATGAGACCGATCTCCAAAAAGGCATCTATGCTTATGAGAAGACCTTAGTTCCTGCTTCCGGAAACGTCGGCGCCATCAAGGAAATCGTCATGTTCACCTGGTTAAACGACGCTAGCCAAGCCGTCTATTATCCAAACGGTCAATTCATCATCATCGCTTATCCAATGCAAGAAGTCCTAAAAATGACTACAACCGAGCTGCATACCGCGCTTTGTGGGCACACACTCAACGATGGAACAACTCAGTATTGGCCATCAAACATGTCTTATGGCAATTGCACTGGTGCAAGCGTCAGCGATTTGACCGATGACGCAAACGATTACTATCAGGGCTATTACAATTTTGAATACTATGCCATCATCAGGCTCTATTACGCCACCGAAGCTGAAGCTATCGCAGCCGTCACCGCAATAAACGCAAGGCTTGCAAAGAGCGGCTATTCAGCTAGTTCTTATGGCAGCGGTTATATCATGGAAACCACTGACCCATACACA
>JAFZUD010000026.1 GCA_017618495.1 Bacilli bacterium
AAAGAAAGCACGGCCACGCCAGAAGAGACGTAGCAAATGATGAATCCTAAGCGGGCATTTCTCTCAGTCGCTCTCACGTACCCTTCATAGGACAAATAGGTCTTTGTATCGGTTTTGAAGATATAAGCGTAGTTCCAGTAGGTTTTGTCCTGATATTTGAGAGAACGGTTATCCCTTGTGCTATCGATATAGAAATAGACGGTGTCGCCTTCGTTAAGTTCCTGCTTAAAGCTCATGTCGAGCTCTTTCATCTCGATGCTGCTGATACGATACTCAATCGGATTGTTTTTGAGACCGATTGCATAATCGTCGCTGACTCGTCTTGCGTATTCGAAATCGCCGCTTACCATGACGAGGCTAGCCTCCTCTACTGGCTTTTGGAACGAGGAGATAAGGCCAGTTAAGGCGGCTAAGAAAAGTCCACAGATCGCGCAGACGATGCAAGAAACCAAGTTGTTCTTGAATCTTCTTTTCGCTGAGCCTTTGACATCTTTGGAAAGAAGAAGATATTTTCTGCCAAGATATTCGTCGTTTTGAGTGAGGTCCTTCTCATATTGCTTTTTCATTTTTGGCAGGATTAAAAAAGCCATCATCGCGAACACGATTCCACAGATCATTGAAACGATGAAGAGGGCTTTATCCGCTCTCACGATGGCAAGCACAACCAAAAGGCCTGTAATGACAAGGGAAAAAGCCGTAACGCAAATCATGATGATCAGCAAATTCTTTTTCATCGAAGGAATCACGTTCCTGACTTCTTTGCCGATTTTGGCAAAGCTAGATTCTTGAGAGGATTCCTCATCTTCGGAAACGGACTGAGTGGAATCTAGGAGTTTATCACTTTTCATCCTACCATCGATCATTTTGATGAGTTCTTGAACCTTGAGAGTGGTAGCCGAAATTGAAAAACATGTGCCGTTTTTGCAGCCAATCACATAGCCGCTATACACGGCGTTGATGAAGACGATGTCCTTGATTTTGATTTCTTTGATTCTGATGAACCTTCTAATGAAGACCGAGTCTCCTTTGATGGCCTCGAATTGGATGGTGAAGAAATAGAGGAAAAGCAAACCTATAACACCGACGGTGTCACCGGTAATAAGAATCCCAGGTGTGATCGGATCCTCGATTTTCCTAAGCGAGATAACAAGCGCACCAACGGCGAGAGCGGCCCCTGTCAGAACAAAGACGGAGGAGAGCACCTTGACCCAACGAGGGGAAGCAGTCATGAGTTCATAAGGGTTATTCTTCAAACGTAAACCGAAGATGATTATGAGGAAGTAGCTGATGAGAAGTAGAACAATAGAAATGATAGAAGCAATAAGCATAACCATAAGGTTACACAAAAGAGCCATTTGTGGCAATATCATTCGGATTTGCATGGGATTTTTCAAAAATGCGAGGGTTTTTGCATTGCTAAAAAGAAAAAAGGAGAGCCTTTTGGCCCCCCTTTCCCTGAAAGGATTTCTATTAAGCGGCGATCGGCTTAAGAGAGAAGTAGTCAAGCTCTGGACCATCTTCAATAGCGGTCATCGCGATGGTGTTAGTGCCAACGGTGACATTGACGGTTCCGAGTTCGACCTGGACATAATCCGCGCCCCAACCGCTCGATAAGGTTTGGGCTGGGAGCGTTTTGCCAGCAAGAGAGACATCGGCGTTGTTGAACTTGAGGCTGACTGCCGCTTCAAGATCCATGTCCTCATACTGGTAAGAGCTATTCATCTTTGGCTTGCCAGTCATGTAGAGTTTCATCTCCTTGGCTTCGGTGGCTTCGAAGGTGACGGTTAAGGTCTCACCAGCTGGCCAAGTGGAGATAGTGGTTCCGCTGGCTGGGGTGCCTCCACCCATGCTCCATGGGGCGGTAGCTTTGATGGCACCATCCTCGGTGACACCGGTTTCGGCTTCGATCTGGATTTCGCCAACTGCTTTCTTAGGAGTGACGTTGATGGTGACTCTAGCGCCATACATACCATCTTTCTTAGCGGTGATCTTGACCTGTCCGGTAGCAACGCCGGTGACAAGACCGTTTTCGTCGACGGTAGCGACGGTCTCATCGCTAGAGAGATATGTGAGTTCAGTCGTCTCCGAGGTGATTTGGAGGGTATCCCCCACTTCGATTGAGAGGCTCTCTTCGGTATTGGTGATGGCAATGGTTTCTTTGGCTGGGGCCGCGACGGTTGCGATGGTCGTATCCGCAGAGCCATAGACCTCTAAGTAATCAAGAGAGAGGCCGCCGGCAAGCATCGTGAGCTCAAGGGTGTTCTCGCCCTGGACGAGGTTGACGTTTCCTAAAGAGACCTCTGCCCAAGTGGTGTTATATCCATCGACCGTGATCTCACCTTGGATGGCAAGGTCGGCTCCATTGAACTTCGCTGACATGGCTTCGCCAACATTGACGGTCGAAGAGGCTCCGATATAAGCAAGAAGCTCGGCTTGTCCGGCTTTGCTTGCGGTGAATTTGAGGGTTTCTTTATCGCCTTCGCCGAAGCTTCCGATATAGGCGGTTCCGTCATCGTTTGTGGTGACTGGGGTGGCCGATCCGTTTCCGAATTCCATTCCGAAGAATGAGGTTGAATACCAACCATCCGCACTGACGTGGTCAGCATCTTCGAATTCGACTTTGCCGCTGGCTGGATTTCTTTCGACGGTGATGCTCATGCTTCCTTTGCGATAGCCTTCTTTTTCTGCGCTGATGGAGGCGGTTCCAAGTCCGGTGGCGGTGACTTTGCCAGTCTGGTCGACGGTTGCGACTTTCTCATCGGATGACTTGTAGGTGACGCCTTCGACGCTCGATTTGATCTGGAGGGTTTCGCCGACATGGAGGGTCTTAGAACCTTCGGTGGTGAGCTCGATCTTCTCTAACTGACTGCTAGAAGCAGTGCTGGTTTGGCTTCCAGCTGGAGTTGACTCATCGGCTTTGCTTGCCCCGCCATTGCCATTGCCGCCACAAGAGGCTAAGCACATCGTCAAAGCGAGGGAAGAAAGAAGGGTCAAGGCTTTGATTTTTTTCATAAAATCTGAATTTGCTTTATTGCAAATCTCCTTTCATTTCAGGGCTAGATATTCCGTGCCTCTCGCCCTGAGAGGGGGCGCGAAAGAAACAACTCCTGGCAAACGTGCGCTTGGTGCGCGTTGTCTATTTGTTTATCCATGAGAATTATACGTCTAATTAATTTCTTTGATTTCAAAATTATTGGTTATTTGCTGTTATGAAGCGTTAATATTCTAGGTTTTATCGGCATTTTCATTATTTGTAAAAGTTTGCATATTTTATAGGTTTTCCACTATTAAGAAAAAGGCTGCCACGAAAGTACCACAGCCTCTTATTTTTAATGAAGATTAGATATGACGCCTATCTCGGCCTGTCTCTTGGTAATACCTATCTTTATCGCCATACATCATGGCGTCAGATTCTCTAAGAAGCTCTTCGATGTCCTTATCCCCAGAAAGGTTAAGGCCATAACCGATAGCGCATGAATATTTTGTCTCGCCGACGTTCTTCTTGATTCTCTCAACGAGCTTAAGGACTTCCTCTTCCGTTGTCTTACGGCAAACGATGATGAATTCGTCTCCGCCGATACGGTAGCCGGTCTCTCTTCCTTTTAGGGCGCGGTTGAAGCAAAGGGATAAAGTGACAAGAGCCTCATCCCCTGCTAAGTGGCTGATGTTGTCGTTGATGAACTTGAGGCCATTCATGTCGATTGAGACCAAGGCAGTGATGCTCTTAGGGTCGAAGCTGATGTCGGCGAAGTAGGCATGACGATTAAGAAGACCAGTCAAAGAATCTTTCTTTGTGAGTTGGAGGATGAGAAATTCGTAGTAGGCGAAAACGGCAATCGCGATGGTATTGCAGAATATCGAAGCGTACGCCTCACGGAAGATGAACGGGAGGACAAGGCCTGAGCCTAAGGCGACCGCAAGGAAAGAGATAGGGACGATCTCGATGACCTTCTTGTTGCTTCTCTTAAAGAGAATAAAGATGAGGAACACGGCGTATATCCCGACGAAGAGATAAGGAACGAAGCCTAAAGGCCCTCTCACGAGATCGCCTTTCTCATCAAGATTGAAGACGATGCCCGTGAAGATGGAGATGAAATTAAGGATCACAAGGACCATGTCAGGGATGAAGATGTACCAGCGGATTCTCTTGACCAAAGTCATGATGATCTGGGTGATGATAAGAGGGGTCGCGCTATAACGTATGGCCATCAATACGTTACGGAGAGTATTCTTCGTAGGGTCGTCGGCATAATAGAACTCGATGAAAACAACAACTGAGAGCAAGAAGATGGCCGCAATCAAAACATAGAGCCTCACGATCGTCTTCTTATCAAGGAACACCGTAGTGAAAAGAGAGATGACAAAAGCCATCAGAATAAGAATTAGAGGCCAGTTTTGCAGGATATAGTCCTTAAACATATGCGTTTTCTATATTTTCATTGTACAACAACGCCAAAAAGAATGTTGCCATATGCACGGCAAGGACGATTGAAGCAATAATTATCGAGGCAATCAGCATAGTTCAAATTACACGGAATAGGGTTCATTTAAAAATGAAAAGGGCGTTTTCCCCAGCAAAACGCCCCTATTTTTACTATTTGAGGTCGGAGATGAGTTTCTCCACTACCTCTTTGACCTCGTCTGGGTCCTCGCTATCGACGGCGTACATCATCGATCCCCCAGGATAAGGGAGAGCCTCGCTAAAGCCATAACCCGAGAGGGATTTGGTCTTTTTGACGAGGAAGCGGTTGTCGTAAATCCCTCCAAAGACCTTTCCATCTTTGTAGAGGACATATTCGCCCATCATCTTGCGATAGGTGATGCCGTCTACTTCGCGAAGAAGGTCAAGGACATATAGAAGGAAATCGTTATCTGACGCCATATCGAAATTTTACTCGAAGAGCGATGAGAAATCACGCTCGGAGACGACCGTGTATCTGTAACTTCCCCTAAACATCGTTCTGCCATCTAAGATATAGAAAGTATTGCCGGCGATCTCCAAAGAGAATTGCGCTTGGCTTGGAAGATATGTGTTACCAAACATTTCGCGTCCTTCAAAAAGGATCTCTGTGGCATTCGTGATGGTTTTGGTTTCGGCATATAGACCTGAATCGGTGCTGGTCACCGACATCACCGACACTTCGGTGCGGTGATCCCTAAAGCGGAGGTAACCTTCGCTATTGCTGGTGGCGTAAGAATAGTCCTTGCTATAAAGAACCATATAGTAATTCTCGCCATATTTCAGATATGGGCCATAACCATCGAATGTATAAGTTTGGCGGCTGGCTACGAAATTGTAGTGCTCCATTGGGGCGTCTACCCTCACCAAAGCAGGATCGATTTCCGCGACTATGCCTTCCAAAAGGTTGTAACTTGCTTTGGTGGCATCTCCACTTCTGGCGACGGAAACATACATGAACGGGTAATCGCGTTCGTCTGCATTGCCAGGAATATATTCGTGGGAGTACTTAGTGAGGTTTTCTTTGGCAAAGTCCCAGCCTAACGCCGCTTTCAGGGTATGGGTGTCAGTAGGGTAATCAAGGTTCTCAAACTCGAAGATGATTTTGTAAACGCGGCCAGAGACGGCGATATCTAGCTCCGCGTCTGTGTCTTCAAGTTCATTGAGCGATTTGGCATTTATGCCCACGATGACATTGTCTTTGCGGTTGTTGGAGACCGATTGGATGAGACGGCAGAAACCGCCCATGCGATAACCGACTGGCAATTCTTCAGGCAAATCGTTGTAATTTCCGTTATTTCTCACGGCGTTCGTGCTGATGCAGTATGCGCATTCGGGCCTTGCATGCTCGATGACGAACGTGTTCGCTTCCTGACCACGTTTTAATTCCATCGGGGTTCTGGAGGCGTCCGCGGTAGTGACCCTAAGATCAATGGAATCGATATTAAGGAAGTTCCTCCATTTGACGGCTATCTCTCGTTCCGAATAATCTAGGAGTCCTTCGCCAATATGGCGACCAACCTCATAAGTGTTATCGGAAATGTAATAATCGTCAGTGTATTGGTTAACGAGTATCTGGTGATTGGTAAAAAGGAATTCGTAGTTAAATACACTTGGTTCGTCTAATCTAAAGAGCTCTGTACTGTTGTGATAATCATATACGACGATAAAATATCCGGCTTCTTTCAACGAACGGGAAGAACACGTATAGAAGAAATCATCGTAACCATCTTTATTGGCATCCGCTAAAAACAAGGAATTGACGGAATATAAAACCCTTTCGCTAAGGTCTTTGTTGAATAGAGTGCGACTCTTTAATGTGAACTCCTCATTCAAGCTATCGACTTTAAAAGTAAGGCCATCGAGAGGGATCGATTCATAATATTGCATAATGACGATCACTCCATTATCTCTTTCGCGAACATAAGCCTGGCCGCCTATGCTTCCACTACTGGTACCAGAAGTATCGCTGCTATTTTGAGAGCTGCTATTTTGAGAGCTGCTATTGCCATCGTTAGAAGCGCTAACAGGCGCCTCTTCTTGGCAGGCGCTCAAAAGTAAGGTGCCTAGCAAGGCGGTTACGAATAAGGATTTGTTTCTTAGGTTTTTCATGAGAATCCCCCTTCTTTCTTAGAGTTTTGAGCTCTCTACCAATAAGACGATTATAATGCCTAAAACCGCTAATAAATTCACCTCATAAGAAAAAAGCACCTCACTTTTCACGGAGATGCATGCTTTTTCGTTTGGTGCCCCGCCGCAGAGTCGAACTACGAATTGATCCTTACCATGGATCTGTTATGCCGTTTAACTAGCGGGGCAGCGAGTAGAATTATAGTTTCTTAAGAAACATCGCGCAAGTGGAATTGATTAATTCGTTTCCTCGCCTATGAGATCGTAGACCATCGCGCTAGAGATTCTGACCTTCGCGATGTCGCCTTCCTTGTGCATTTTGGTGCTATAGAAATAGATATTTCCATCGATGTCGTCTGGGGCGTTCCAGTATGAGCGGAGAGTGTACATATCTCTTTTCTTATCGTATCCCGTGACGATTCCTTCCATCTCATCCCCTATCCTCTCTTTGTTAAGGCGGTAGGAGATTTTCTTGGCAAGGGTCATGATTTCGTCTTTTCTTTTGATCGCCGTCGCGCTTCTCACCTGATGGAGCATGTTATAGGCGGCAGTCCCTTCCTCGCGGGAGAAAGTGAAAACGCCAAGGTGATCGAAAGGGATTTCCTCTAAGAATTTGACCGTTTCCTCATGCTCTTTCTTCGTTTCGCCAGGGAAACCGGTGATGAGGGTCGTCCTAAGGACGGCGTTAGGCATCATGGCTTTGATTTTGCGGAAAAGGGTCTTCATTTCTTCGACGGTGCCATGTCTATTCATAAGGCGAAGCATCTTATTGCTCGCGGTCTGAATCGGGACGTCGAAATATGGGTCGATCGACTGGGAGTTCTTGATGAAACGGAGTTCTTCATCGGTGACCTCTTCTGGGTACATATAAAGGACTTTGATGCTATAGAAGCCCATCTTGTCGAGAGCGGACATGAGGTCGACCATGTTTGGCCCGCCTTTGATGTCGCAGCCATAATGCATCGGGTCTTGGGAGACGAGGGCGATTTCCTTGATGCCTTTGCTTCTGAGGATGAGGGCTTCTCCCACGATCTCTTCGAGAGGGCGCGATTTCATTCTCCCTCTGATGTAAGGGATCGCGCAGAAAGAGCAGAAATTGTCGCAGCCATCGGAGATTCTTAGGTATGCGAAATATGGAGCGGTCGAGATCATCCTTCTCATTGGGTTGAGCTTGATGATGCCTTTTTCCCCAAGGAGTTCGGAGACAAGGAGATTCATCTTTGGGTAATCGCGGATCGGAACCCAAAGGTCGACTTCAGGAATGGCCTTCTTGAGCTCTTCGAGGTTACGCTCGACGAAGCAGCCGGTGACGATGAGCTTGGCTTGTTTATGCGAGGCCATCTCAAGGATTGTGTCGATCGCCTCTTTTTTGGCTGGCTTAATGAAACCGCAGGTATTGACGATGATGACGTCCGCTTCTTCTGGTTTTGGGGTAATCTCAAAACGGTCCCCTGGGAAGGAGGCAAGCATCATCTCGCTATCCACTAGGTTCTTAGCGCAGCCTAGGGAGACCATTCCGATTTTCTTCTTCATGCTTATTTAAGGGCTTCTTTGAGGAAAGCGTCGTAGGCTTGCTGGCCTTTTTCGTCATCTTTGAAGACGGCGACGTTCCTTAAGATATTGCGGCAAACTTGGCCGATATAGGAACCGGCATCCAAAGATGGGTTCTCTTTCATGGCGTTGATCATATCCTCAAAGAGAGACATGTCTGGGTATTTCTTGAGGTATTCCTCTTTGCTCAAATTGACCGATTCCTCAACCTCTTTGATTTGCCTCTCCAAACGGGCTGGGAGGACGAATTCACCCGCGCATTCGATGAGGCCGATGCCCTCTTTCTTGATGGCGTGGTATTCAGGGTGGGCGTGGAAAACGCCATCCGGGTATTTCTCGCTGGTGATGTTGCAACGTAAGACGATGATGAGCTGATATTCCTCGCCGTTCTTGATCGCGTAGGAAGTGACTGTGTTGTGTCTATTGCCATCCGTCTCATGGAGGATGCCAAGCTCTTCGTTGTCATAGATTCTCCAAGCGTTAAGGATCTTCTCACCGAGGTCCATGATCT
>JAFZUD010000027.1 GCA_017618495.1 Bacilli bacterium
CCTGCCACCACTTTGCGGGTTTCTTTTGAAACGCTGACGGAGATGATGACAACGCCCTGCGAGAGTTTCTCACGGTCTTCGATAACTGCGCGGCTTACGTCGCCAACGCCAAAGCCATCGATCATGATGTCGCCATGGGTAATGTTCTCTTGGAGAATATGTCCGCCAGTCTCATCAAAGAGAAGGGACATTCCATTCTCAAGAAGGAAGATGTTCGAATGGTTAAGGCCGGTTCCGGTGTTGACCGCGACTTTCGCGTTGTTGAGAAGGTCTTTGAAGAAGCCTTTGACAGGAACGTAATACTTCGGACGGAAGAGGGAAATCATCATCTTGAGGTCTTCCTCAGAAGCGTGCATCTTGCGGAATTCCTTCTTGGTGATGTTATAGACGTTGCAGCCAGAGCGATAGAGCTCATCGAGGGCGTCGGTCGCCTCAAGCTCTTCGTTGTCGTCGGCCGGGACGGCATTGATGAAGAGATCGGTTTCTTTGAGGTGAATAGGTCTGCCTGCTTCGGTCTGACCTGCGGCTAAAAGCGCGATCTTATGGTATATTTTCGGATGATATCCGAGCATTAAGACAATAATGTCTTGGTCACGATAACGGTTGATATCGTCGACAGAACCGTAGTTTTCCCTTGGAATCAAGAGCTGGCCGCATTCCTGCATGGCTCTGATGGTCTCGGTCGTATCGTCATCGTAAGGGATGATTTTCTTTTTGGTTTGGATGGCGAGGCTAATGACTTCGTCAATGTTATAGAAGTTAAGCGAATAGAGGGCGATGAAGACGCGGCCCACCGCATTCTCGACGTTCCTCTCGATGATCGGCTTGAGCTTGTATTTCGGGGCGGTATATCCCGGTCTTTCAGCATAAATCGATGGGGTAAGAAGCGCTAAAGTAGGATTCTTTTCGGCAATCGCTGAAAGCGAAGCCATATCGCCTAAGTAGTTCTTGGTGGCATTATTCTCAACGACATAGTCGCTTGTGAAGACGATGTTGCCATAGCTTGTGTTGATGGCGATGCCGCTAGAAAGAGCGATGTTATGGGAGGTCTGGAAGAAGGAGATTTCTCTTCCTGCGACCTTGAAGGTGCAGCTTGGGGTGACCTCATGGAATTCGAACTGGGTATCGCTAACGCCAACGTGCCTAAGGAAGTTACGCATCATGGCGAGGGTAACCTTAGAACCGAAGACTGGAGCTGGAGCATCTTTGTAGAGATAGGCAAGGCCGCCGATCTCATCATCGTGACCATGAGGGAGGAAATAGGCTTTGACCCTTTCCTTGTTTTCGATGATGTAGGAGAAATTAGGGATGATATAGTCGATGCCTGGCGTGGTTCTGTCTGGGAAACGGAGTCCGCTTCCGATAACAAAAATGTCACCATTGATATCGATGGTGTAACAAGATTTGCCTCTTTCATCGAGGCCGCCTAAAGCGACAATTCTGATTCTATCGTTCATGCTCGAAAAATCTCCTACGCATATTATACCCAAGCGCGCACAAAGTGGCACAGGCAATTTTGGAAATTGTATAAAGAAAAGGCGCTTCTATTGAGCGCCTTAATCAGATACGTCCTTAAATCTTCTCCATATTGCGGCAAGCGATGACGTCAACGCCAGTGCCCACAACGTCCTTGATGATGACGTCGCCAATGTGGACAGGAGCCTTGATTTCGACCTTGTTGATTGACGACATAATCTCGAAGATTTTGCCTTTAGGAATTGGATCCTTTGTCTTGACTGGGCAAAGAGGCAATTCGGCGTTATCGATACGCACGGTCGAGGTCACGACACGGGTTGGGTTCGTGACTTCTTGTTTGCCATATGCGGCGCCTCTAGGACAGAAGTTTCCAGTAACGTTAAGATCTTTGTCGACATGGAGATGGCAACCACGTGGACAGACGATGCAAATCAAATCTCTCTCTTCCATATTACATCTCCTTTGCCACCATCTTAATGGTGATTGGTGAGCTCTCGTCTACGAGCTGTTTTCTAGGTAATTTCTGGATTTCCATTTCACTAGGAATTATCGCAGTTTTGAGAACTTTTTTGATGACGTTTCCATTCTGTTCGTATTGGATGTAAACGTTCTTCGATGGCTTACGGACGCGGAACTTGAAAGTGATGTTTTCAAGACCGTCGTCGATCGCGACTTTTCCAGGGACGACATAGCCGATTCCATCCCCGGCGATGACCTCGATTTCAGAGGTCGCTTTCTTCTTCTCGCCTTTGAGATAAATGGCCGCGTTCTTGCCAGCTTCCCTAGCTTCTTCGACGACGTTGTCGACGAGGTCATGGACGTGGAGAACGTTGCCGCAAGAGAAGATGCCTGGAACACAGGTTTCGAGTTTATCATTGACTAAAGAACCACGGCTTCTGGAGGTTGGGATTCCAAGGTGATTCAAGAGGTCGTTATTTGGGAGGAGTCCGATGGAAAGGATGAGGGTATCAACCTCGAATTCCTTCTCGGTTCCTGGGATTGGCTGCATCTTTTCGTCGACTTTGGAAAGAACGATTTTCTCTAATCTGCCTTTACCAACGACTTTGCTCACGGTGTGGCTGAGGTAAAGCGGGATGCCATAGTCCTCTAAGCACTGGACCATGTTTCTGTTGAGGCCGTTTGACCAAGCGCAGATCTCAGCGACGCCAAGGACTTTCGCTCCTTCAAGGGTGAGACGTCTCGCCATGATGAGGCCGATATCGCCTGAGCCAAGGATGAAGACTCTCTTGCCGGTCATGTAGCCGTATTCGTTAAGGAAAAGCTGAGCCTGACCTGCGGTCAAGACACCGGCTGGACGGTCGCCAGGAATGCCGATGGCCCCTGCGTTTCTCTCATAGCAGCCCGCAGCCATGACGATGGCTTTGGCCTGAACCATGACGACGCCGTCATCCTTTGAGGTATAAGTAATGACCTTGTCTTTGCTGATATCGGTGACGAAGGAATGGAGTTTGAATTCGATTCCTTTCTCTTTGACTTGCTCGATGAAACGGGCAGCGAATTCTGGGCCGGTGAGCTCTTCTTTGAACTCAGTGAGGCCAAATCCGTTATGGATGCATTGATTGAGGATGCCGCCAAGGAATTCGCCTTTTTCGAGGATGAGGATGTCCTTGATGCCTTCGTTATAGGCGCCGATCGCTGCGGCCATGCCTGCGGAACCACCGCCGATGATGACTAAATCTCTGTACTCCATCTTATTTGGCTCCTTTCGTGGCTTCGCTAAGAACGATCTCGGAATCCTCTTTGTCGTAAAGGATCTCCATTGGCGTGACGCCATAATGCTTGCTCAATAGTCTGATGACATTAGGCTGGCAGAAACCGCCTTGGCATTTGCCAAAACCGGCGCGGGTTCTCTTCTTGAGGGCCTTGATGGTCATGCATGGGAGAGATCTATTGAGCGCGTCTTCGATTTCTCCCAAGGAGACTCTTTCGCAGTTGCAGACCATTTCGCCGAAGTCTGGGTTCTTCTTGATGAGAGCGTTTCTCTCTTCCAAAGAAAGGTTGAGTGGGCGGATATATGGTCTGATCGTTTTCTTGAAGGAAGGATTCTTCTCTGGCTTGAGGATCGGATAAACGAGCTCATTGGCGACGTATTCGCCGATCGCTGGAGAAGAGACGAGGCCTGGGGATTCGATGCCAGCGACATTGATGAAATGAGGATGGTTCTTCGAAGGCTCGATGATGAAATCGTGGTTGCTTGGGGTTGAGCGGTTGCCAGCGTAGACCCTGATCTGCTCGCCAAATGGGATGCCTGGGACCATCGCTGTGGCCTGGGCTTTGACGTTGGCAAGAGTCATTGAATCAGTGGAGACGTCAGAAATGTCATCGACTGGCTCGCTTGATGGGCCGACGATGTAGTTTCCGCTCGTGGTTCTAGAGACAAGGATGCCTTTTCCTTTCTCGCTTGGGAGAGGGAAAACGACAGAGTTGACGAACTTTTTCCCTGGCAAATCCTTATCGAAATGGTTCAAAACATAGTACTGACCCTTGCGCGGGGTGATGTGCCAAGAAATGTCGTCCATCATCTTCGCGAACTTGTCGCTAGAAAGACCGGCCGCGTTGATGACGACCTTGGCTTCGTATTCGGCTTTGTTCGTTTTGACGATGAAATGATCGCCTTTGTCCTCGACGTTAAGGACGGCTTCCATCAAATGGAGCTCGACGCCGTTATCCATCGCGTTTTCCATCGCGTGGCTGGTGAGAGTGAACGGATTGACGATTCCGCCGGTCGGGCAGAAAAGAGCGCCTTTGACGTCTTTGGTGATGTTTGGCTCTCTTTCAAGAACCTCTTCTTTAGAAAGGATATGGGCTTCTACGCCGTTGAGCTTAGCGCGTTCCGCTAAATCTTTGAGGGTTGGAAGCTGTTCCTCGTATAAGGCTAAGGTCAAAGTGCCATTCATCTCGAATTCGACGTCGAGGTCTTTGCAAACCTCAGGCATCATCTTGTTTCCGAGAACGTTGAATTTGGCTTTGTTGGTGCCAGGAACAGGGTCATAGCCACTGTGTGCTATGGCGCTATTGGCCATCGATGTCACATCGCCGACATCGGTTTCTTTTTCGATAACTAATGTGTGGAGCTTATAGGCGGAAAGGCTTCTGGCGATGAAGGAACCGACCGCACCTGCTCCGATGATTATTACGTCGTGCATGGGACTTAGTATATTACTCTTTCTTAAATAATCTTAGCAGTTAATCCGAGGAAAAAATACCGAATATCCTCGAAAAGCTAACGCTCAAGTTTTACTTGTGGTAACATTACCCCGTTCATAATTTAGTAAGGAAAAGAGAAAAACATGAAACAAGTATTCGAACTTGAATTTGAAGGTCGTCACCTTCAAGTTGAAACCGGGGAGATCGCCAAGCAAGCCGACGGCGCGGTCTTCGTCCGTTTCGGTGAGACAGTCGTTCTCTCGACTGCCTGCTGCGCCGATGAACCAAAGGGAGGCGATTTCTTCCCTCTCACCGTCGACTATCAAGAGAAACAGTACGCCGCTGGCAAAATCCCTCAGGGATTCCTTCGTCGCGAAGGTCAGCCAGACGCCCACCAGACCTTAAGCGCACGTCTTATCGATAGACCAATCCGCCCATTATTCGCTGAAGGCTTCAGAAACGAAGTCCAGATCATCAACACCGTCATGTCCGCTGAGCCAGATTGCAGCCCAGAGATGACCGCCATGCTTGGCGCTTCCCTCGCCCTTTGCATCAGCGACATCCCATTTGACGGCCCAATCGCCGGCGTCATCGTCGGCAGAGTCGATGGCAAGCTCGTCATCGACCCAACCGCTGAGCAGAAAGAAAAATCCGACATCAACCTCACCGTCGCTGGAAGCGAATCCGCGATCATGATGATTGAGGCCGGTGCCGACCAGGTCCCAGAGGAAGAGATGCTCGACGCCATCGAATTCGGCTTCGCTGCCATCAAGAAACTCTGCGCCTTCGAGAAAGAAATCATCGCTGCCGTTGGCAAACCAAAGAGAGAGATTCAGCTCTTCACCGCCGACGAGTCAGTCAAAGCCCACATCCAGGAAGAGATCGGCGAGAAACTCGTCAAGGCCATCTCCATCTTCGACAAGCTCGAAAGACAGGATGCCGTCGCCGCTCTTAAGAAACAAATCCTCGATGAATATGACGCCATCGAACCAGAGGCCAAAGACCATAACGCCAAGATGATGATGGTCGCTGACATCCTCGAAGAGATGGAAGCCAATGAGGTCAGACGTCTCATCATCGAAGACAAGATCAGACCAGACGGACGTAAAGTCGACGAAATCCGTCCACTTAACGCTCAGATTGACCTTCTCCCAAGAGCCCATGGTTCCGCCATGTTCACCCGTGGTCAGACCCAGGTCATCTCCACGACCACGCTTGGCCCTCTCTCCGATGCCCAGATCATCGACACCATCAATGCCGAAGGCACCAAGAGATTCATGCATCACTACAACTTCCCACCATTCTCTGTTGGTGAGATCGGAAGAACCGGACGTCCAGGACGTCGCGAAATCGGCCACGGCGCCTTAGGCGAAAGAGCCCTTAGCTACGTCATCCCAAGCGAGGACGAATTCCCATACACCATCCGCTGCGTCGCTGAAGTCGTCGAATCCAATGGTTCCTCTTCCCAAGCCTCCATCTGCGCTTCCTGCCTCTCCTTAATGGCCGCTGGCGTCCCGATCAAAGGCATGGTTAGCGGCATCGCCATGGGCTTGATCACCAATGACCCAAGCCGTTCCCCAGACAAAGAGACCAACCATTACACCATCCTCACCGATATCCAGGGTCTTGAAGACCACTTCGGCGATATGGACTTCAAGTGCGCTGGCACCGAAAAAGGTATCACCGCCCTTCAGATGGACATCAAGATCCACGGCGTCACCCGTGAGGTCCTTAGCGAAGCTCTTGCCCAGGCCAACAAAGCCCGCGCCGAGATCCGCGAAGTCATGAAAGGCGCTATCGCCGAGCCAAGAACCGAAGTCAGCAAATACGCTCCAAAGATGGTCACCTTCAACATCGATCCAGATAAGATCCGTGACGTCATCGGCACCGGCGGAAAGGTCATCAACGACATCATCGCCAAGTGCGACAACGTCAAGATCGACGTCGAGGATTCTGGAAGAATCACCATCTACCACAGCAGCGCCGATGCGATCAACGCCGCTAAGACCATGATCGACAACATCGTCCGCGAAGCCAAAGTCGGCGAGATCTACGAAGGCGAAGTCACCCGTGTCGAGGAATATGGCGCATTCGTCAACCTCTTCGGCACCACCGATGGCTTATGCCATGTCTCGAGACTCGACTGGAACTACGTCGAAGACGCCACCAAGTTCGTCAAGCTCGGCGACAAGCTCAAAGTCGTCGTCATCGGACTTGAGGAAGGCAAGATCAAGCTCTCCCACCGTGAGTTCCTTGAGAAACCAGAAGGCTATGTCGAGCGCCCAGAGCGCAAGCCAGGAAATGACCGTCCAAGATGCGGCAAGGATTTCCATGGCGGACACGGCCACGGCGGAAAGCGTCACTAATTAAAAATTAGCCTTGAGTGAAAGCTCAGGGCTTTTTTTGTTGCAAAGCCACGCTATTTCTTTATAATTACCCCTGCGACATCTCTTTGATGCAGCCCCTATAAGCGTTTCGGGGACTCGTCATTGGGAATGTTAAGTAAATGAAAGGAGAAACGCACATGCTCAACAAAGAAGAGAAGAAGAATCTCGTCAAGAAGTATGGCAAATCCGAGAAAGACACCGGAAGCGTTGAAGTCCAGGTCGCCATCCTCACCAAGAGAATCAGCGATTTGACCGCTCACCTCAAGTCC
>JAFZUD010000028.1 GCA_017618495.1 Bacilli bacterium
CACCGGTCGTTACATAGTAAGTGCCGTTAGGATTCTTATCGTAGGATTTGCCGTCCTTCTCCGCCACTTCAACATCGAAATTGACGACCTCTTCGTTATTCCAAGTCGTTGTGTAACCGGCAGCGTCCCACTTATAAGGCTTGGTCTTGTTGTAGGTATGGTCGTGAGCCTGCAAGACTAAGTCGACGTGCTTTTCAGAGAAGATTGGGGTGAGTTTCTCGACCATCTTCTGGTTGTCGCTGGAGTTGCTGTTATCGCCCGTAGAATATGGGGAGATATGAAGCATGACGACTTTCCATTTGGCATTGGACGCGCTTTCGAGGTCAGAAGTAACCCAATTGAGCTCTTCGGTATCGAGATCATTGGAATTGATGACCGTGAAGTGAGCGAAGCCATAATCATACGAATAATAAGCGCCAGACCAGCCATAACCGGCATAGTCGATGTCGCTCATGAGGTATTGACAATATGGAGCGGTTCTCTCGTGGTTGCCAGCAGATGCCATATACGGGAGAGAGGCTTTGTAATCAGAGATGGCGTCATAGGCTTTCGCATAGCGAAGGATACGCGATGGGCTCTTGGAATCGCTTGAGTTGAGCTTCTCCATATTCTGGTCGAATTGGTCGCCATTATAGAGGACGGTATCCAAAGCATCGCCGGCTTTATCAACGGCCTTGGTGAAGGTGTTTCTCCAAACATTATGTTTTCTTGGGTCCTTAGTCTGAGCGTCGCTCATATGGACGGCGGTAACGTTGTTGATCTGCTCGCCCTCAACGATGAAGGCTCCATAGGCGTATGAATCGGCAGCGCCGATCTTGTAGCTATAAGCCTGACCTTTTTCGAGATTCTCAACGTGAACCTTGTGGGTTCTGCAGGTAGTGTTGTCGATGGAACTAGAGGTTTTACCGCTCGCGGTATAGGCTGGGATCTCATTATCTTTGCTTGAGAAAGCGCCACCTTGGGAATAGGTAACCTCAATGCTTGAGCCACTAATCGGGACAGCACCGGTGAAGTCGGCGGCTTGTCCTTTGTCGCTCTTGACCAAATAGAGTTCGGTATCCTCGACATCCGTGCTCGTGAGATAAGAGAAACCGCGGGAATAGATATCGGAGTAATAGCTCATATTGATGCCAGATGGCATGGCGGTTACTTCGTAAGTCTCGTAGTCTGGCGTGAATTCAGGGCGGACGATCTTGAAGGAAGAGGAGGCTTCGCTAGAAGAAGACTCCACCGCTGGTTGGTTTTGACATGATGCCAAAGAGAAGGTCAAAAGACCAAAGCTCGAAACTAAAAGACGAGGGAAAAGGCTATTTTTTGATTTCATCTGATAATCCTCTTTAGAGAATGTTGGACAAAATGTTCAACGACTGTAATTATTCTAGCAACGTGAAATTGACGCTTAAATACCTAAGTAAAAGAAAAAGGACAATTAAATGTCCTGTCTCTTTCCTTTGTAGAAGGTCTTCTCGATGATTCCTCCACCGAGAAGCCGACCATCTTCGGCGTATATCGCCGCCCA
>JAFZUD010000029.1 GCA_017618495.1 Bacilli bacterium
ACGAATCTTTCTTTTTTGAACGATGTAAACTCTAACGATTTCGTTTACACCAGGAACTAATTCCTTATCATTTTCTCTAGTGAAATGTCTAACAGCTTGAACGATACCTTCTCCACCATGTGGAACTTTAAGTGATGTATCTCTTACATCTCTTGATTTAGTACCAAAGATGGCAAGCAATAATCTTTCTTCACCAGTTGGTTCAGATAATCCTTTCGGAGTGATTTTTCCGACAAGGATATCGCCTTCTTTAACGAGGGAACCAGGGATGATGATGCCTTCTGCGTCAAGTTGTCTTTTTGCAGAATCAGAAGCATTAGGGATTTCTCTAGTGATTTCTTCTTTTCCAAGTTTAGTATCTCTTACTTGGATTTCATATCTTTCGATATGAATTGATGTATATACGTCGTTTTTAACGAGGTTTTCATTCATTACAACGGCATCCTCATAGTTATAACCTTCCCAAGTCATAAATCCGATTAATACGTTGCGTCCAAGGGCGAGTTCGCCTTGATCCATAGATGGTCCATCAGCAAGAACATCACCTTTTTCGACTTTTTCACCAAGATCAACAATTGGAGTTTGGTTAACGCAAGTACCTTGGTTAGATCTGATAAACTTGTTTAGTTTGTATATTTTGAGTTCGCCATTATCTTGTCTCACTCTAACCTCTAGGCCGTCTACATATTCAACAATACCAGCTTCTTCACAGATGCAGGCAACGCCAGAGTCGTGGGCGGCTCTATATTCAATACCAGTTCCAACAAATGGAGCTTGAGGTTTAAGTAGTGGAATAGATTGACGTTGCATGTTAGAACCCATAAGAGTTCTGTTGGCATCGTCGTGTTCAAGGAACGGAATACAAGAAGCTGATATAGACATAATTTGTTTTGGAGAAACGTCCATATAATCTACCATTCCTTTTGGATAGAGGGCAGTTTCCTGAATATGTCTAGCATATATTCTATCGTGCTTGAAGGTACAATCATCGTTAAGTTCGGTGTTGGCCTCAGCGATATAGTGTTCAGCTTCTTCATCAGCGGTCATATATACCGCCTCATCAGTCACAACTCCATCAATAACCTTATAGTAAGGTGTCATGATGAAGCCATACTTATTAACCTTAGCGTAAGTCGCAAGAGAGGTAATAAGACCGATGTTTTGTCCTTCTGGTGTCTCGATAGGACAGATTCTACCATAGTGAGTTGGGTGAACGTCTCTGACTTCAATACCCGCTCTGTCTCTAGTGATTCCACCTGGACCTAAGGCAGACATTCTTCTTTTATGAGTAATCTCATCAAGAGGATTGGTTTGAGCCATAAATTGAGATAATTGGCTAGAACCAAAGAAGTCTTTTATTGCGGATTGAAGAGGTTTGATGTTGATGAGGTTTTGTGGTGTCATCTCATTGACATCTTTGGTAGTCATCTTCTCTAAGATGCTCTTTTCGAGTTTAGCTAAACCAACTCTAATTTGGTTGGATAAAAGTTCTCCTGTAAGACGGAGTCTTCTGTTAGCTAGGTTATCAACATCATCAAAGTGACCTACATGATCGAATAAGTTTAGCCAATAAGAAGTAGCTGCAATCAT
>JAFZUD010000030.1 GCA_017618495.1 Bacilli bacterium
AAAGCGACCCATCGAAGGATCGCTTTTGCTACTTTTCGTAACAGATTATAGAAGTCTGTTGTAGTATTCGATGATCATCGCTTCGTTGATGTCTTTTGGAAGCTCGTTGCGTTCTGGAAGACGGGCGAAGGTACCAGCGAATTTCTCAGCGTCAACAGTGACGTAGGCTGGGACGGTTGGCTTGCCCTCGAAGGACTCTTTGACAACCTTGAGTGGTGAATCCTCTTTGAGGGTGATGACATCACCGACGTTGCAGAGGTAGGAAGCAATGTCGACTTTCTTGCCATTGACCTTGATGTGGCCGTGGTTGACAAGCTGACGGGCACCGGCACGGGTGCGGGAGAAGCCCATACGGTAGACTAAGTTGTCGAGTCTGCTCTCAAGGATACGGAAGAAGGCTAAACCGGTAACGGTCTTTTCTTTCTTAGCGATGAGGAAGAGGCGGCGGAACTGTCTCTCGTTGATGTTGTAGAGCTCTCTGAGTTTCTGCTTCTCAGCTAACTGAGCGCCGTACTCGGATGGCTTTCTCTTTCTGTCTTGGCCGTGCTGACCTGGGCCATAGGCTCTCTTTTTGAGTTCGTCACCGGTCTCTAAAAGAGAAAAATTGAGATGACGGGACTGTTTCCATTTGGAACCGACGTATTTGGACATATTTCATGTCTCCTTTCTTTGCGGGAACAAGATTGGAGGGTTATTTCCGCTTCCCGGGTGTCATTCACTTTCAGTGACGGTAGCACGTCCTTACTTTACAATTAACGAATGACGTCAGGCGGAAGCATAACAACCTGCTAGCTCACGCGAGGATTACTATAGTAATTGAAAAGGCACTTGTCAACATTTAGGCCTAAAAATTCCCCAAATACGTGTATCGTATATGCGCGAGAAGCGTGCTACACTTATGAACGAAGGTATACCTATGATTGTTTTTGATGCACTCCCGACCGATGCGATCGTCACTATTATCATCGTCAGCGTCCTTGTTTTGGCAGGGCTTGGCGTTTTGCTTTACTTCTCCGTCTTCTCGAAATTAGCCCTTAAGGCCCAAGCCAGAGACCTTTGCAGCCGCTTCGAGAGAGAGCACGCTCTTCTCTTTGGCGACGTCATCGCTTATGTGAGAAGGCTTGAGACCATCTCCAGCATGAACCTCGTTTATGTCGATGAATACGCATCCTGGTCGAGCGCCTTCAAAAACGTCCGTGACTCAATGGACGCCCTTGCCCAAGCCACATCAAACTCCGTCAAAGACCTTTTGACCGATAGAAGATTCAAAGAGCTTAAGAACTATCTCCCATCCGCCAAAAAGACGATAGGGGAGTACGAAGACAAAGTCGAATCCCTCTACAAAGGGCTCAAAGACAAGTTTGCAGTCGAGGAACAGGTATCTACGCTTTCGCTCCGCTGCAAAGAATCCTTCCGTCAGGTTAAGCAGGAATTCTATCTCAAATCCTCTGATCTCTCGATTCTTACCTCTTCCTTCGATCTCCTTTTCAAGAAGGTCAATGACCTCCTTGATGAGGCTGACGCCAACATCGAGAACGCCAGATACGAAGAAGCGGAAGCCATCTACAAGAACAAGATCATCCCAGTCGTCAATAAGGTCCGCAGCGTCATCAAGGCCCTTCCTGATATCTGCGTCCAGATCACGAGCATCCTCCCAGACAAGATCAATTCCCTTTCCGAACGCTACGAGCAGATGGTCAAAGACGGATATCCTCTCAACCACATCATGCTCAAGAAAACCATCCCGGATATGAATGATGAGCTTAGCGCCATCATCGCCCAAGTCAAGACCCTCAACGTCCAAGGCGTCCAGGAGAAATTCGACGACATTAGGAACAGAATCGACAAATATCAGCAGCAATTCGACGATGAAATTGCCGCTAGAACAACTTTCGAGGCCGACAATTTCAAAGCCTCAAGCAAGGAGACCGAGACCCAGAACAACTATCTCAACTTGGTCCACGCCCTCCCAAAAATCAAAGGCATCTATCTCCTTGATGAAGATGATCAGGCTAAGCTTAGCGAGATCGACCGCTGCATCAATGCCGCTGCCACCTCAAAGCGTAACCTCGACACCTTCATCCATAGCGGAACCAAGCAACCATTCACCATCCTTCTTTCCCGCATGAACGCCCTCAAGGAACAATCCAAAGAAGCGGCTGACAAAATCAACGAGTTCCAGG
>JAFZUD010000031.1 GCA_017618495.1 Bacilli bacterium
GCTGTTCGCGGCGATTCTCGCTAAACCCTCTTCTGGTTTGATGTCGAAGAGGATCGTGAGGTCAGGAAGCATTCCTTCGGTCGCGAAAAGGTTCATGTTATAGACATTATCGATTCCGATTTCACGGGCACCGCCTTGATAGGCGAGGGAAGAATCGATGAAACGGTCGCAAAGGACCAATTTGCCCTCTTTGAGGGCAGGGATGACTTTCTCCACTAAGTGCTGACGACGGCTTGCGGCATATAAAAGAGCTTCGGTGCGAGGGTCCATTGCCGTGTTCTTCTTGTCGAGGATGACGTTTCTGATCTCTTCGGCGATTGGGGTTCCGCCTGGTTCTCTTGTCAAAACGATCTCATATCCTTCGGAAGTGAGTTTCTCGACGATTCTTTTTATGGCTGTGCTTTTGCCAGCGCCTTCTCCGCCTTCAAATGTGATGAACATGTTAGATCTTCTTCCTTCCTTCGAACGCTTTTGACAAAGTCAACGCATCCGCGTAATCAAGGGATGAACCCATTGGTAAGCCATAACCTAACCTGGTGATGGTTGGAACCACTCCATCAAGGACCTTGGCGATGAATAAAGCGGTGGTCTCGCCATCGATGGTTGGGTTGGTGGCAATGATGACTTCGGTAGCCTCGTTCTCTTTGACGCGATCAAGAAGCGACTTGATGTTGAGATCATCAGGTCCGATTCCGTGGCTAGGGGAGACGACTCCTCCAAGCACATGGAAAACTCCATCAAAGGAATTCATTTTCTCAATCGCCAAAGCGTCTTTCGCTTCGCTTACGACGCAGATGGTTTTCTTATTCCGTGCGGGATTTGCACAGATTTCACACTTTTCGTCCTCGGTATATAGTCCGCATACCGGGCATGGATGGATGTTTGAGGAAACGTCTTTGATGGCCTTCACAAAATCATCCCGGTCTTCTTCTTTCATGCGAAGTACGGCATAGGCCATACGCTCAGCGCTTTTGACGCCGACGCCGGGAAGCTTGCTGAATGATTCAATTAATTCTGTCAAAGAGCGGAGTTCTTTCATTAGAATCCGAGCACTCCTCTTTGTCCGGTGACCCTCTCTTCGATGGCATCGCTCTCAGCCTGGACTTTGTCATAGGCTTCGTTGATGGCCATGGCGAGGGTCTCTTCGACCATTTCTTCGTTATCGGCAGAGAGAGCGTCTTTGTCGATCTTGATGGCTTTGATCTTTCTGTCGCCCATGATGGTGACTTCGATGATGCCGGCCTTCTTGACGACAAACTCTTTGGTCGCTAATTCTTCGTGGGCTTTCTTAAGCTCGCGTTCCATTCTTTTAGCATTAGCTAACATTTGCTGCATTGGATTCATATTATTACCTCTCCTTAATTAATCACTGGTAATTGTAAGACTATGTCTTTCTTGTTTGGCACCTGGCCCATTTGGACTCTCTCGTAATAGTAGGTGCGGACCTTGATGCGATCGTCTGGGTTGAGGGCGTACACAAACACCCTACGGCCAAGCATCGCTTCAACGAGATCGGATAAGGCCGCTTGGTTATTAACCAAGTTGGCTTTGTCGGCCTGGTTCTTGTGCTGATAGGCAAGGACCAAAGCTTCTTTGCAAAGGCAGAATGGCGAAGCGTCGCTAAGAAGGCTTGCCACCTTACCGAATTTTGGATCCATCTTGAGTTCCTCAAGAAGAGGCCACTTATCTTTGAGGGAAAGTCGCTCCTCTTTAGAAGCGAGAACTGAGATATTGAAGATCTGCTCTTCGGAAAGAACAAAGTTCGTTCCGGTTGTGACGATGTCATAGTGGGAGATCTTCGAGGTGTCGATTGAGGTCGAACGGATGATCGTATCCTCTTTGACTGGCTCTTCTTTCTTTGGCTCTGGAGCTGGTTCCTCTGGTTCTTCTTTGCTCACAAGCCAATCAGGGACTTCGCCCTTCTTCTTTGGCTCTGGGCTATATTTGTTCTCGTTGATGAAATCAAAGAGTGGGCTTTCTGATTCTTCTTCGACTGGTTCAGAGACGACTGGCTCTGGGATAACAGGCTCAGGTTTTGGTTCCTCAACCTTTGGTTGGGCTGGTTTTGGCTCCGCTTTCTTGACAGGTTTTGGAGCAGGGGCAGCGTTATCGCTTGAAGCCATTCTAAGAAGTGTGAGTTCGAAGAGTGAACGGATGTCAGAGACGTTTCTGAAATTGTTCTGGGCTTCAATGAGAGCAGAGATCATGGAATTGCAATCGGCAGGGGAGAGATTCTTCGCTAAAGTGTCAGCGTTCTCCTTGTCGAGCTTCTCCATAAGGTCAACGTCATTGGTCTTTTCATAAATGAGAAGATCCTTGAGCAATGAGATGAGTTCTAAGACAAGCCTACGGATATCGATTCCACCAGCGAGATAGGCCTCGCTCTTTTTGACGACTTCGGCGACGTTGCCTTCCTTGATCGAAAGGATAAGGTCAACCTTCTCGTCGATGCTCGCTAAGCCATACATGGCGAGGACATCTTCTTCGTGGAGGACGTTGTTACTGAAGGCTAGAACCTGGTCGAGGATGGAAAGGGCATCACGCATGCCTCCATCAGCCAAATCGATGATGGTCTTAAGACCTGCTTCGGTGTATTTCGTGCCTTCTTTGTCGAGGATTTCGTGTAATTTCTCGCTCATTTCCTCGTAAGAGAGTTTCGAGAAATCGAACCTCTGGCAACGGGAAAGAATGGTTGGGATGACCTTGAATGGTTCGGTGGTGCAAAGGATGAAGATGACGTTCTCCGGTGGTTCCTCAATGGTTTTGAGGAGGGCGTTGAAGGCGCCGGTCGTCATCATATGGACTTCGTCGATGATATAGACTTTGTAGTTTCCTTTGATTGGGGCGTACCTGACCTTTTCGATGAGGTCACGGACTTGATCAACGCCATTATTTGAGGCGGCGTCGATTTCAATGACGTCTGGGTGGGTGCCGTTAGCGACTTCCTGGCAGTTCTGGCACTGGTTGCACTGATGGCCGAGGCCTTCTTCGCAGTTAAGGGCTTTGGCGAAAAGACGAGCCATAGAGGTTTTGCCTGTTCCGCGTGGGCCGGCGAAAAGATAAGCGTGAGCCATTTTCCCGGTCGCGAGGGCGTTCTTAAGCGTGCGCACAATCGGCTTCTGGCCAGCGACTTCTTCGAAAGTCTGAGGACGGTAAGTGAGATATAAAGCTTTATATGACATATTTCAGTTTCCGTTTTTGATTATACTCTAACTAGCCTTTTCTCACTAGTGAGAATGAAGACTTTTACGACTTCTAGAGAGAATAACCCTATGGTATAATCACGAGGCACGAGAGGTTGTTATGGAAGAAAGCATGAGAAAACGCCTTGAAGCCGTCAAGACAAGGTGTGAAGAAATAGATCGTGACCTTAGTGATCCAGCCATCATGAACAATGTGGCTCTTATCACCGAATTATCCAAAGAAAGGTCCTCGCTTTCGGAAGCTTATGAAGGTTATCAGGAATACCTTAAAGCCGAAAGCGATTTGAAAGACGCTGACGATATCATCAACAGCGGCGACCCAGAACTCGCTGAAATGATGAAGCTTGAGAAGAAGTCTCTTATAGAGAAGATGGAGCAAATCGAAGTCGATCTCCATGGCAAACTTCTTCCAGCCGATCCAAACGATAAGAAGAACATCATCGTTGAGATTCGTGGCGCAGTCGGAGGAGATGAAGCAAACATCTTTGCTGGCGATCTGTTAAGAATGTATACGAGATACGCTGAGAACCAGGGATGGAAAGTTCAGTACATCGATGGTGAAGAAGGCTCTGCCGGCGGATACTCCTACGTCTCTTTCATGGTTAAAGGAAAGAACGTTTATTCGAAGCTCAAATTCGAAAGCGGCGCTCACCGCGTCCAGAGAGTCCCAAAGACCGAAGCCTCTGGCCGTATCCATACTTCAACCGCAACCGTCCTCGTCATGCCTGAAGCGGAAGAAGTCGATGTCAAAATCAACCCAACCGATCTTAAGATCGACACATATCGTTCCCAGGGTGCTGGAGGACAAAACGTCAACAAGACCGAGTCCGCCGTCCGCGTTACCCACATCCCAACCGGAATCGTCGTTAGCTGCCAGACAGAAAAGGCTCAGCTCCAGAACAAAGAGATCTGTATGAGGATGATCCGCGCCAAAGTCCACGACTTCTATCAGTCTCAACAGGACGACGCCCGCGCTTCTGAAAGAAAACTCAAAGTCGGAACCGGCGAGAGAAGCGAGAAGATCAGAACCTACAACTATCCACAGAACCGTGTCACCGATCACCGCATCGGTTTCACCGTTAACCAATTAGACCGTATCATGGAAGGCGAACTTGATGACGTCATCGAGGCCCTCATCCATTACGATCAGGAACAAAAGCTCTTAGAAGAAAGCAACAAATAATGCCGACAATTGATGAAGCCTACAAGGAAGCCTATGCGCTTGCAAAACCCTATGGCGTGATGGCCATGGATTTGCGCATTCTTTTGATGCACGACGAAGGTCTTCATGAACAAATCGACGTCCTCTTTTACAAAGAGAGGGAGATGAAGAACTACGAACTCTTCAAAGAACAGGTTCAGAAACTCATCAAAGGCGAACCTGTCGAATACGTTCTTGGTGAGGCCGACTTCCTTGGTACCCCAATCAAGATCAATGAGAACGTTTTGATCCCAAGAGGCGAAACCGAAGAACTCGTCTCTGGCATCAGCGAGAGAATCGACAAATATTATGATCCTCGCAACTACCTCGTCGTTGCCGATATCGGAACCGGCAGTGGTTGTATCTCGATCGGCTTAAGACAAAGCTTTTCGAATTGGCTCATCGTCGCAAGCGACATCTCACCAAAAGCCCTTGAGGTCGCCAAAGAGAACTTTGACCGTTACAACATCAGGGCCCAGGTTCTTGAAGGTGATGCTTTAACCCCGTACATCGAGAACAACATCAACCTCGACATCATCGTTTCCAATCCTCCATACATCCTCAATAAAGAAGACGCCCAGGCGTCAGTGAGAGACTACGAACCTGCAAGCGCCCTTTGGCTTGATAAAGAGCACTCCGTCTACGAGTCGATCTTCAGAGATTACAAGAAGGTCAAGAAGGGTTCCATCTTCATGGCGTTTGAGATCTCCCCAGACCTTGAAATGTGGCTCGAAGACCTCATGAAAAAGTATCTTGAGGACTACACTTACGAGTTCGCAAAAGACCTCAACGGATTCACCAGATTCCTCTACATTTTCGTAAAATAATGGGGTTTTGCATGGAATTTTTGAATATTGAAGACATCGAAAAAGCTAGCAAAGTCCTTAAGGATGAAGAAGTTTTAGCCTTCCCAACCGAAACCGTTTATGGAGTCGGCTGCGTTTATGATTCAAAGGTCGCTTTTGAGCGTTTAGTTGCCATCAAAAGACGTCCACCGAACAAACCGTTTGCCCTCATGTGTTCGTCGCTAGAAGAAGCCGCGAAATACATTGAGGTTTCAGATAAAGCCAAGTCCGTCATGGACCATTTCTTGCCAGGCGAATTAACCGTTTTGGTGAATGCGAAAAAGAGCCTTCCTGAATGGGTCACACTTGGAACAAACGTCATTGGTATCAGAGTCCCAGATTCGCCGTTTGTTAAGAAACTGATCGAAGCAGTGGGAAGACCGCTTCTCGTCACCAGCGCCAACAAATCAGGCGAACCGACAACCAAATATTTCGATGATGTCGTCAAGGCTTTTGGCGATGAGCTTCCGGGCGTCGTCAAAGGCGAATGCGAGTCTTTGACTCCAACGACCATCATCAACCTAACTGCAGATGATAAAATAACCTTGGTCAGAGAAGGTCCAATACCTTTCGAAAAGATATTGGCGTATTGGGAGGAACAATAATGAAAATCTCACTCGGAAGCGATCACGCCGGCTTCGAACTTAAGGAAGCCATCAAAAAGCACCTCACCGAAAAAGGTCACGAGGTCTTAGACGAAGGAACCTATTCAGCCGACTCGGTTGATTACCCAATCTTCGCTGAGAAAGCTGCGAAAGATGTCGTCTCCGGAAAAGCGGAATACGGCATCCTCTGCTGTGGCAGTGCCGAAGGCATCTGCATCGCCGCGAACAAAGTCAAAGGCATCCGCTGCGGCATCGGCTATAACAACGAAGTCACAGGCCTCCTTAGAATGCACAACAACGCAAACATGGTCGCCTTTGCTGGCCGTTTCATGGAAACCGAAGACGTTCTCAAGAGAGTAGACATCTTCCTCTCGACCGACTTCATGGGAGACAAACATCTCAGAAGGGTGAACGAGATTTCCGACATCGAAAAACGCGATAACTAGTAACAAAAAACAGAGGAGTCACAAAGATTTTGTGGCTTCTCTTTTGTTTACCACTCACAAGTGGTAACCTTATGTTCGGGTAAAAACTATGAAAACAATCAACAAAGAAGTATTGGTCGATGCAGCCAACAGGCTGCTCTTCTCAATGTCAGATGAGCAATACGATACCCTCGAGAAAGAGTTCGGAGTGCTTACAAAACTAATGGGTGCGATTGGAGAGATCGAAGGCTTAGAGAACTATGAGCCAATGACTTTCCCATTTGAATGCACAACCGATTTCCTCCGTGAAGACGAAGCCCTTGAGCCTCTTCCACGCGAGGTCGCTTTAGAGAATGCTGGCAATGTCCAGGACAACCAAGTTAAGTTGCCGAAGGTGGTTCTATGAGTTACTTAGATTTATCACTCAAAGAGCTCCATGAGGCTCTTGTCGAAAAGAAAGTCACCCCACTTGAACTCACCGAAGAAGCTCTCAAGAGAGCTCACGAGAACAAGGACAACGCTTTCGAGTACATCGACGATGAAGGCGCCAAAGCGTTTGCCGCCTCTTTAACCGAACCAGAGAAGGATAACCCACTTTGGGGCATCCCATATTTCTCCAAAGATAACTATTCCACCAAAGGAATGCCATCGACCGCTTCGAGTAACATCCTCAACGGATACATCCCAGTTTATGATGCGACCGTCATCACCAAACTCAGGGAAGCCAAAGCCGTTCTTCTTGGCAAGACCACCCTTGATGAACTCGCCATGGGCGGAACCGGAACCACCGGCCACCTTGGCATCACCTATAACCCATGGGATCCAAGCCACAAGAGAGGCATTGGAGGTTCGAGCTGTGGCAGTGCTGCCGCAGTTGCCGCCTCAATCGTTCCTTTCTCCCTTGGAAGCGACACCGGTGATTCCGTCAGAAAACCAGCCTCACTCGCTGGCCTTGTCGGTATGAAACCAACTTGGGGAAGAATCAGCCGCTACGGCTTATTCCCATTCGCCCCATCCCTTGACCATGTTGCCTATTTCAGCCGTGACGTTTATTCGTCTGCTGTTATTCTCGATGTCTTGTCCGGCCGTGACCTTAACGACTCAACAAGCTCCACGAGACCTGTCGAGCGTTATGAAGAAGACCTCGACAAACCGGTCGCTGGAATGAAGATCGCCATCATCAAGGAGATCATCGATTCCATTTCTGACGAAGAAATCAAAAAACACTTCGAAAAATCCATTGAAGCCGCAAAAGATCAAGGAATTGCTGTTGATTTTGTGAGTTTTGATAAGAAGCTTCTCGAATCCATCTACGCGACCTACATGGTCATCTCCTGTGCTGAGGCTACTTCGAACGATGCCAACCTCGACGGCATCAAGTTCGGCCCATATCACGGTGGCAAGTCCTATCAGGAAGTCATGTTCAACGCTCGCGACAAGGGATTCAGCGAACTCATCAAGAGACGTTTCGTCATCGGTTCATACTGCCTTATGAGAGAGAACCAAGAGGAACTCTTTCTCAGGGCTCAGCGTAACCGCGCCAAGATCGTTGAGAAGGTGAACGAAATCCTTAAGGATTACGACTTCATCTATCTCCCGGCCGCTCCAACCGTCGCCCCTCTCTTTGAGAGCGTGTCCGACAAGCTCTCCGACGAATACCTTATGGCCGACAACCATCTTGCCTTAGGCAACTTTGCCGGACTTCCATCCATCACCTTACCTCTCTTCTTCAAAGAAGGCCTCCCAGTTGGCATCAACATCATGGGCCGTGCCTTTGAGGAGAAGAAGTTATTCCAGATCGCTGCCGCTTTCGAAAGAGCCTCTGGCCTCGCTAACGTCAGCATCCTCAACAAAAAGGAGGGCAACTTATGAACTTCGAAGCAGTCATTGGCTTAGAGATCCACGTTCAGATGAAGACCAAGTCCAAGATGTTCTCATCTGCTCCAGTCGCCTTCTCCCGTGATCCAAACACCAACATCGCCCCACTTGATATGGCCTTCCCAGGAACCATGCCAGTGGTCAACAAACA
>JAFZUD010000001.1 GCA_017618495.1 Bacilli bacterium
AAGCCGTACTTGTCGCAGATTTCCTTAACGGCGAGAGCGGCGTTTTTCATATCGGCCTTTTCTTTATCCTTGATACCGAGAACGATGTTCTCAAGGCAAGAGAAAACGTCGATGAGTTTGAAGTGCTGATGGACCATGCCGATCTTTAGGGAGAAGGCGTCCATCGGAGAAGAGATAGATACGTGTTTGCCGTTGACGTAGATGTTTCCTTCATCTGGGAAATAGATGCCTGAAAGCATGTTCATGAGAGTGGTCTTGCCACTGCCATTCTCTCCTAAGAGGGAAAGGATCTCGCCTTTATATACGTCGAAGGTGATGTCTTCGTTGGCGATGACGGATCCGAAGGTTTTCGTGATGTTCTCGAATCTTACGCTAATCTCTTTTTCAACGGTCTTTTTCATGTATCTATTATGCTCTAAAAATAAGAAATTCCCAAGGGCTATTTAAAGCCCTTGGGACTAAGTTCGACTAATGACTAAATCCTAGAAGGAATTAGGCACCGACGGAGATGCCATCGATGAGGATGTCGAAGTATGGAGCGGAACGCATTTCGGATTCGGCGAAATACTTCTTGCCATTGGCTTCTTTGATGGCTTCGGTCTCACCAACATAGGTGCCGTCATCATCAACATCGGCGAGGTAGCCAGTGAGGTGGCCATCGGCGTCCATGGTGATGTAGGAAGCTTTGCTGAACTCGGAGGTGTCAGCTTTGGCGTTCTTAACGGTGAAGGTGCTGCAATCGAAGACTTTGGTGGTGCCAGCTTTGAGGGCGGCTTTCACTTCGTCAAGCTTTTCCTGGGTTCCAGCGGCTGGGGCCTTCTTGCCAAGAGCGGTGACCTGAACGGAGTCGGTGTCGACGGTGCCGGTCCAGTCAGTGGCGATTTCCTTGCCACCCTTGACGGCATCGATGCACATCTCGAAGTATGGCTGCCAGTTGATCTTGGAAGAGATAACGAAGGTATTTGGGCACTGGGATTCAGTGGAACCGTTGTAGGAGATGTTTGGAACGCCTTTGGCTTCGCAAGCGGTTGGGGCGCCCCAGGAGTCAGCGTGCTGGGAGATGATGGAGCAGCCACCGTCGATGAGGGCGTTGGCAGCGGTCTTCTCGGCGTTCTCGTCATACCAGGAGTTGGTGTAACGGACTTCCATGGTGACATCGGAAACGATGGATTTGACACCAAGGTAGTAGGAAGTGAAGCCAGAGATGACTTCGGCGTATGGGAAGGCGCCGACGTAGCCGATCTTCTTGGAGGTATCGGCTTTTTCGGCGATCATGGCCTGGAGCTTCATGCCGGCAGCGACACCAGCGAGGTAGCGGCCTTCATAGATGGAAGCGAAGGCATCGTGGAAGTTCTTCTGGTTGGCGGTGTGGGCCTGGGTGCCGGTGGCGTGGCAGAACTGGACATCAGCGGCTTTCTTGGCGGAAGCAAGAAGGTGGGATTCGTGACCGAAGGAATCGGCGAAGATTAACTTAGCGCCATCGTCGACCATGTTGTCAGCGGCAGTGGTGCAGCCGGCGTCTTCGTTGACACCAGTCTGGACTTTGCCATCAACGCCTTTGGCGTCGCAGGCAGCTTTGAAAGCATCGATGAAGTTCTTGTCGTAGGTGGAATCTTCACCGTGAAGGGTTAAAAGACCGACTTTCATCTTCTCGACCTTGTCGGTGTTGCCACCACAGCTGGCGAGACCAGCAATGGCAAGCATGGCGGTGAGTGCTAAGATTTGTTTTTTCATGTTTCTTTTTTCTCCTAAATGGAATCGATAATTGCCAGAATAGGAGAATCAAGTCTAAACATCAAAACACAAATCTAACGATTTTGTGACTTCGTAGTGTTGGATTAAGGTCCAACGTAGAGACTTCCCACCAATTAGGGCAATTATACGAAATGTCGATTTAGCGATTCGACACATTGAATATAAACTAGGCAAAATGAAAAAACTACTAGAATCAAATCATTTTTTTCATGAAAACGGTTACATTCATAAAAAATCGCGATATTTTCGTAAAGAAATCTTTCCAGTGTAGAGCGAGGCGAAAATGGAGTTGCAAATACTTAGTATTTATTTCTTCAAAAACGACTCGGAAAATGGAATGTCGCTAATTAAATACTGATATATTTTTGTAAGTCTGAAAATACTTTCATAAACAGCCGATTTCTGGTGCGTTTTTGGAAGAAAAAAGCCCTCATTTTCAGAGGGCGTTTTCTTAGAAGTTTTCTGGGTGATAATCGCGGAGAACCTTCTCAAGAGGCTTGATCGTCTTAGCGAGGACTCCTTCATCGAATGGAACCTCAAGTCCAACCTTCTTCACAAGCTCGCAGAAGGTGTATTTGCCACCGAGTTTGCAAAGTTTGATGTACTTCTTCCAAGCGTTATCGTGTGAGCGTCTGTCCTTATTGAAGAACTGGAACGCGCATACCTGAGCGAGGGTGTAGTCGATATAGTAGAAAGGCATCTCGAAGATGTGGAGCTGGGTGAGCCAGCGGTGACCGGTGTAGAGATATTCGCAGTTTCTCTCCGCCTCAACCTTCCATGGGGTGTATTTCTCTTCGATCTTGTGCCACTGCTCATCTCTTTCAGCTGGTGTGGCCTCTGGGTGAGCGTAGACCCAATGCTGGAACTCATCGACGGAGACGCCGTATGGGAGGAAGCAGATGGAATCGGCAAGATGGACATAACGGTATTTGTCAGGCTCATCGAAGAAGAGATCCATGTATGGCTCGGCGAAGAATTCCATAGACATGGAATGGATTTCGCAGGATTCGGCGGTTGGCGAACGGTAGGCAGGAACTTTGATATCCGCGGATTCAAAAGCCTGGAATGAATGGCCGAACTCATGGGTAAGGACATCGACGTCACCGGCGGTGCCGTTGAAGTTAGAGAAGATGATCGGGGTTCTCTGAATTGGGAAGTAGGTCATGTAACCACCGCTTTGCTTGCCAGGTTTGGCATCGAGGAAGAGGAGGTTATGGTCGTTCATGTAACGGAAGTACTTGGAGGTGTCTTCGGACATCTGGTCGTACATCTTGATTGCGGCGTTGACCTTATCTTCGGTGGTTCCTTTTGGAGTTGGGTTGCCATTAGGGAACATGAGATTGAGATCATATATCTCAGGATTTCTGATTCCTAAACGGGCGATTTGTTTTCTCACGATCTTGGCGGCAAGAGGAGTGACGACATCGTGGATCTGTTCACGGTAGGCGGCCACCATGAGAGGGTTATAGTCATAACGGTTCATCATGATGTAGCCAAGCTCGGTGTAGGATTTGTATCCCATCTTCTTGGCCATCTCAGTACGGACTTTGACGAGCTTATCGAAGATATCCTCAAGTTCGTCCTTCTTTTCGTTAAGGCCGTTATAGTAAACCTCAGCGGCTTCTTTTCTGGTCTCACGGTCGAGATCTTGGAGGAACTTGCCCATCTGAGGCATGTTGTATTTCTCTCCACGGAACTCGAAGGTGATCGCAGCGGTGACAGCCTGATACTTCATGACAAGCTCAGACTCTTCTTGCTTAAGGGAGACAACGGATTCGTCGCTCTTCTTGATCTCGTACTGGTACATCTTGGTGAGGAGCTTGCCTAATTTGCTCTCAAGGTACTCAAGATATGGGGAAGCGAGATAGGCCTTTGAGAACTTCTGGGTCTCAAGTTCAAGGATTGGAAGAGAGTTGTTGATCTTCTTCATGGCCTTCTCATATTTCTTATTGGTCGTCTCAAGGGTGAAAAGGACGGAGACATGGGTGATCTTGTCTTCGACGCTTTCGAGGAGACGGGTGTATTTCTTCCAAAGCTTCAACGCTTCTTCTTTGGTTGGGGCTTTTTCGAATAATTCAGCGAAGCCTTTGAGGCGGGCGCATACGTTATCGAAGTTAGGCACTTGGAATGGCCATTCTTCGAATTTCTTATCAGTCATCTTTTTCATGTTTATCTGTCCTCCATCTTAAATCTAATGTTTTTGCTCTCCGGCATCTTGAAGTCTTTCTTCTCTAGCGGGCGAAGATTAAGCTCGTCGCACATTGAGGTCAGGGAGATGAATGAATCCCTGGTTTCGAGATAGCCGTTGTTCGTAAGGTAATTGATACGGCCTTTGGTCCTTCTTCCCGTATATGAAGGGAAGTATCCGAAAGCGCTGGAATTGACGTACTTGATGGTCTCGAAATCGATGATGCCTTTGAGGATCTTCGTGAGGCCTTCAGCGGTCACTTCCACGCCTTCAAGATCAAGGGTCTTGAGGGCACGTAAGAGGTTTACGTAGCAAAGAGCAAGTTTCATAACGCGGTTATTATAGCGGATTATATTAATCCCGTCTTACCACTTTGCTTGTACGGAAGAAAAAAATGGCTACAATATTCTTCCGTTATGGAAGAGATTGAGAAGCAAATCGAAACAGTCCTAGGCAAGATCCGCCCATTCCTCCAAAGAGAAGGAGGCGACGTCGAGTACGTCGGCTTCAAGGACGGAGTCGTCTACGTCAACATGGTTGGCGCCTGCGAAGGATGTGCCTACGCCGATGCCGATATCTCCCAAGGCATTGAGACCATACTCGTTGAGGAAGTCCCAGGCGTCATCAGATGCGAAGGCGCAATGAACGCCCCGCTTGATGTCCTTGATCCATATCTCAAGCGCAAAGAAGAGCAGTACAAAAAGCTCGACGAAGAAAAAACAGAAGAAAAATAAAAAGCTGGAAATCCCAGCTTTTTTTCATAAAATCCTTGGCAAAACGCACTTATTTTACAAAAGAGCGTTCCTCATGTCGTTGACCACGACATAGCCATCTCGGTTATAAACGTCTTCCCTGTTATGGGTGTATTTTTCGAGGTGGAGATTGGTGAAATGGCCACCGGCTTCTTCAAGGAGAATCTCCCCTGCTGCCGTGTCCCATTCTTTGGTGGCAACACTATAGCGGACAGCTACGTCTGCCTCACCTTCCGCGATGCGGCAGAACTTGGTGGCAGCGCCACATGGAGTGACCGATTCGAAGCACTCCTTGTGCCTGGCGATCTGCTCTCTTTCCTTATCTATAAGATGGCTGATGGAGATGAGTGCGCGGAGGTTCTTTCCGACTCTATTTGATACATG
>JAFZUD010000032.1 GCA_017618495.1 Bacilli bacterium
CTCTTGAGAAGTGGCCGGTCCATTATGTCCAGACCCTTGTGCCAAGGGTGTACATGATCATTGAGGAGATCAACCGCAGGTTCAACGCCTACATGTCCGAGAAAGGCGTCTCCCCGGACGAGCAATACCAGATGAGCATCATCAGAGACGGTCAGATCCATATGACAAACATGGCCATCTATGCCGGTTTCAGCGTCAACGGCGTTGCCAAAATCCACACCGGTATTCTTAAAGAATACACATTCCGTCATTTCTACAAACTCTTCCCTGAGAAGTTCAACAACAAGACCAACGGTGTCACCCATCGCCGCTGGCTCTTGAACAGCAACGAAGAATTGGCCAACCTCATCACCGAAAAGATCGGTGATTCCTGGATCAAACACCCAGAAGAACTTGAGAAGTTCAAGAAATTCGACACCGATAAAGATGTCCAAAAGAGAATCATGGACATCAAGTACAAGAACAAGGTGAAGTTCGCCAAGTACGTCCAGGACAAGTACAACATCACCCTTGATCCAGACGCCATCTTCGACGTCCAAATCAAGAGACTCCATGCCTATAAGCGTCAGCTCCTCAACCTTTTCCATATCATGCTCAATTACTTGAGGATCAAAGAAAACCCAAGCGGTTTCCATATGGAAAAGCATGTCTATGTCTTCGGCGCGAAAGCCGCTCCAAGCTACGAATACGCCAAGCGCATCATCGAGCTTATCCTTGCTGTTGCGGCGGTGGTCAATAACGACAAAGACGCGAACAAGTTCATGAAGATCATCTTCGTCGAGAACTATGGCGTCTCTCTTGCCGAGAAGATCATCCCGGCCGCCGATGTCTCCGAGCAGATCTCGACCGCCGGCAAAGAAGCCTCCGGCACCTCGAACATGAAACTCATGATGAATGGCGCCATCACCCTTGGCACCTTAGACGGCGCGAACATCGAAATCGCCGACAGAGCCGGAAGAGAAAACGAAGTCATCTTTGGCCTTACCGCTGAAGAAGTCCAGAAGATCAACGATGAGCATTCCTATAACCCATGGGATATCTATGAGAATAGCGAAGAAGTGAGAGCCGTCATGGATTCCCTCTTCAATGGTCCTTGGGCCTTAAGGGCGCATGACCGCTTCCGCCTCATCTTTGATGAGATCATGAACCATGGCGACCAGTACTTCATCCTCGCTGACTTCGACGCTTACGATAAAGCCTGCCAGAAAGTCGACGAATTCTATAAGGACAAAGAAAGATGGGCCAAGGCCGCGATCGACAACATCGCCATGAGCGGTGCCTTCTCTAGCGACCGCACCATCGAGGAATACAACCGCGACATCTGGCACCTTAGCCCTTTTGAGGTGAAATAACATGGAACTCCACGAACTATATCTTCTTCAGAAAGATCTCGACGCTGAGATCATGAGAAAGCACGAAGGCGTCGATTACCCTTCGACCAAAGAGAAAAGAACCCTAGCTCTTTTAGTGGAGCTTGGCGAATTCTCTAACGAAACCAGAACTTTTAAGTTCTGGTCACTCAAAGGACCTTCCGCGAAGGAAATCGTCATGGACGAATACGCGGATGCCATCCATTTCTTCTTGTCCTTAGGCCTTACCATCGGGCTCGATTCCTTCGAGCACACCTTTGGTGGAGAGCCATTTGAGAACCTCACCGAAGCCATCCTTGATGTCTATCAGAAAGTGGTGGAATTCTCTTACGATTATTCGAAAGAAAAGTATGAGAAGGCCTTCCACGCTTACCTCGACCTTTTGCCACGTCTAGGCTACACTGGCGATGACATGGTTGAAGCCTACAAAAAGAAGCTTCAGGTCAATTACGTCAGACAAGAGACCCATTATTAATGAAAAGACTTTTTCTCTTCCTCACGAAGCACGATATCGAGACCATCTCTTTCGAGAGATTCTTCCTCGATGTCTTTCCTGATGCCAAATTCACTTATTCAAACACAAAGGAAGGCTATTTTGAGTCCGAGGAAGACAAAGTCTTTGAACTGAATCAGAAGCTTTCCCTCAACCGTGAGATGGAAATCTCTTTGGTGGTGGCGCACCGGGATTGGCCGCTAGAAAAGAAGCTTCTCCAAGAAGCCTTTGGCTATTTCCCAGGCCAATGCGTCTACCTCACCGACGTCATCATGAAGGAACTTACCTTTGGTAATTTCTCCTCGATTCCTCTCCTTAGCTCGGAATTCAGGCACATCAACAAAGAGCTCATGTCGACTGCAGGAACCTTCCTCCGTTCAGGCTTAAATGGACTTAGGACCGCGGAAGCGGAAAACATCCATAGGAACACCTTCAATTACAGGCTCAATAGATTCATCAAACTCACAGGCCTAGACATACGCGATTACCATAACGCTTTGCTTCTAGAGCTCTACTTCCAACTCGCCTCAAACGGACGATAAAAAAGGCCCCTTACTTAGGGGTCTTTTGATTGAATGGTTTATTCGAGGATCTTCTTGGCTTGCCATATGGCTTTTTGCTGAAGGTTTTCTTTCCGCCGAAGGATTTCCTTGCTGGTTTTCCTTCTTTGAAGCTGTCCTCTTTCTTTTTAAATGTGCGTTTTGCAGGGGATTTTGCTTTTTTGAATGGCTTTTTCTCGCCTTCTTCTTTTTTCGCGAAAGGACGCTTGGCGACATGTTTGCTCTTCTGCATGCCTTTCTTTTTCTTCTCTTCTGGGACGAGGAAGTCGAGGGCGTCGGTGTCGGCGTAGACCTTAATGCCATCGGCGATGAGGGCTCTAGCGGTCAGGCCAAGTCCTTCGATCATGTTGTTTTTGAAGGAACCATCGTGGATGGTGCGGGAACCGCAGGATGGGCTTCTATCTTTAAGGATGGCGATCTTGATTCCGAAGAAGTGGCAGAGGCTTACGGCCTTCTTCGCTCCTTCGATGTATTGTTTGGTGCAGTCTTTGCCTGATTCGGTAAGGACAGCGTTATTGACGATCTCGCAAGCTTCTCTTGGGATTGGGAGTCCGCCTTCGACCTCAGGGCAGAAAGGGACGACGTCATAATGTCTCTTGAGTCTTTCGATGAAAGGGAAAGGATTGTCTTTTCCGTCAAATCTGGTTTTCTGGCCGCAAAGGCAGGCGCTTACAAGGATCTTTTCCATACGTTAGGTAGTCTATTCCATTTGCTCCGAGTTTGCATTACTCAAAGTGCAGTGAATTATAAATTGTTTTATAATTGGGCACAATGAAAAAGAGACGATTCGCTGGTAGTTTAAGCAAATATCAGATTGGGGATGAGTCTTTTGATGTTGAGATTAGGCTTTCTCCATATCGAAGGACGACTTCCTTGACCTTAAGGAAGAATGGCTTTGTCTGCAACGCTCCAAAAGCCCTTCCGAAAGAGAAGATCGACTCTTTCATCGTTGCCTCGATTCCAAAGATCATGAAGAAGGTCAAACAAAAGCCTCTCCCAATCGAAGGCGATGACCTCTATATCTACGGAAAGAAAGAGCACATCGAAGGTTTCTCCTCTTGGTCCAAACCGAAAAGAAACAAATATCTAAAAGATATTCTTCTCCCTTATGTGACCGAGATGACCCGTTTCTATTCGGAGAAGATGGGCATCAAAGAAGCTTATTCCGTGAAGTGCAGAGACTGCCATTCCGTCTACGGCGTGAACCATCGGAAAACGGCATCGATCACCTATTCTTTGAACCTCGTCCATTATGACAAACACATCATCGATTCGGTCATTTGCCATGAACTTGCTCATTATTTTGTTTTGGGCCACAGCAAAAAATTCTATAAGATACTCTTAGGAGTTGTCCCTGATTACTGGGACAGCCGGAAAAAACTCATCAACAACGTCTATGCTTGAAAAGATAACCTCCCTCACAAACCCAAAGATCAAAAACGTCGCCAAAGCGCTTGACGCCAAAGGCGATTATTTCGTCGTCGAAGGTTTCCATATGGTCGAGATGGCCTTAAGCAAAGGCGTGGTGGAATCCGTTTTCACCATTGAGAAGACCGTTAAAGCCAAGGTCCCTCAATACCTCATCACCGAACCAATCCTCAAAAAGATTACTTTCAGCAAAACTCCGGAAGGAATAGTGGCCCTTTGCAGAAAGAGCCTTCATTCCCCAATCAAGAATGACCACGTTTTGTATCTGGAGAACGTCAGAGACCCAGGCAACCTCGGCACCCTTTTAAGGTCAGCTTTAGCGTTCCGTTTCTATGACGTCGTTCTTTCGAAAGGCTGCGCTGAGGTCTATTCGCCTAAGGTCCTTATGGCCTCCCAAGGCGCCATCTTCTACCTCAACGTCAGACAAAGTGAGAACGCCTCATCTTTAGATGATCTCAAAGAACTCAAGAACAAAGGCTATCACATCCTTGGAACCGATTTAGCCTCCTCAAAACCATTAAAATCCCTGCAAATCCCGTCTAAAATTGCTCTCCTCTTAGGAAACGAAGGCCAAGGTCTTTCTAAAGAAGCGATTGAATTTGCGGACCAAAATGTCCGTATCGAGATGGATGGGATCGATTCCCTTAACGTCGGTGTTGCTGGCGGCATCATCATGTACGAGGCCTCCCTCAAATGAAACACATCGGGCTTTTGTCCTTAGTCACCATTCTCTCCGTAGGAGGATGCGTTCCAGAAACCCCGGTCGAAGAATCTAGCGTCTCCACGTTCTCTGAGAAATGGACCCGTGTCTTCGACGATTATTCTGATGAGGTTTTCGGTTATTTCGAAAACGCGCTCAAACCATTCACAGAAAACGATAAGCTCGGCTTCTATATCGAAGACACCGGCGATAAACCTCTCATCAAGGCAGAATTCCAAAGCGATGAGGACCTTTCCCTTTCCTCAAGCGAATCTTCCGTAAAGAAGATGAAAGACTACAACGTCGAGTTATATGGCAGACTCATAGGTTCGATGAAGAACTGCACCAAAGACAGGGGATTCGATTTCTCAACCCAATTCGACATAAACAATTTGACCATCGTTTCTGACGGAGAAGAACTTGCTTCAATAAAGCAAACGTTATGGACGCATATCGCCGAAACCGAAAAAGAGGATGGCGAATATGAGCAGGGGCTCTACCTCGATTTCCAGAAAGCCGCGATGAGCAGGATGCTCTTAGGCAAGCTTTTAGGAATTGATGAAGGCTTCTACGAGAAAAATTTCATCGATATTTCTGATATTTACCCAGACCAATTCGTCATGAGCGACATCCTTAAAAGCGCTCTCCCTTTATTCATGGATGCCCTCAAAGAGGGGTACAAAGATGGCAAGGTCGCGCTAAGAAAGGTCGAGAAAAGACGCAAGAAATGGGACTATTGGGTTTATAGGGCTTTGGTTTCGATCTCTGACAAAGAAGACTATGCTTCTTTCCTCAAAGATATCGTTGAAGGCGCTTTAAATGATTCCTCGGTTTCTTCCGTCGCTTCCGACCTAATTAGCTCGTACATCGATGAGGCTTTCGAAGACATCGAGACCATCAATGGCAGTTTCTACATTGATATTGATGACGCCGATTATATCGATTGTGTGAACTATGAATTCAATGTGACGATGAAAGAAAAAGAAGCGGCTTCCTCGGAAGCGGAAGAAACTTCCAATTTCGTCCTCAAATCAATCTCGTTCAATGGGACGGGCTCTGGCGATTATGGCGAGAACGCATCCAACTTGTCCTATGGAGGAAGCCTCCTCAACCACGATGTTTGGAAGGAAATAGAACTATAAGGGGCTTTGTGCCTCTTTTCTTTTAAGAAAAAGGGAAATACAATTAATTGTTCGTTGAAGCGGAGTAGTACCTAGGATGCCTTCCTCATGTGGGAGAGATGGATAGAGAGACCATCTCGTCGAAGGTCTAGCGAATTCGCCGTCTGAGAACGGAGAGGAGACTCTCCCCGTCGTGGGTTATAGCCAAAAAGAGATGACACTCAATCGAGCGTTAAAGAGGGATGGTACCGCGCGGAAGCGCTCCTGACATCCTCTTTTTTATTTTTAGGAGGGACATAATGGAACCCAAAGATTACGAACAGCAAATTTCTAACATAGTATTAAAAGCACGACTTGTTCTTGATGATGTGAATGACCTAGAAGGTCTTACGAATTTCAGAAACACCTATCTTGCCAAAAAGAGCGAGCTTTCCTCGCTTATGGGCAAGATGAAAGAAATACCAGCCGAGGAGAGAGGCGCTTTTGGCAAAGCGGTCAATGACGCGAGAGCCAACATCGAAAACGCCTTCAACGAGAAGAAAGAGGCCATTGAGCATAAGGCCCTCAAAGAGAAACTCAAGAAGGAAAGGATCGACCTCACCCTCCCGGGCAGAACCCACGCCTCAGGCAAGATGAACCCATGCTGGATCATCATCGATGAGATGTGCGACATCTTCGCCTCGATGGGATTCGACATCGTCGAAGGAAGAGACGTCGAGACCGATCACTTCAATTTCGAGCTCCTCAATGTCCCAAAAGATCATCCTGCGAGAGACATGCAGGACACTTTCTATATCGATGATTCCTTGCTTTTAAGAACTCAGACCTCCGCGGCCCAAGCCCACACCATGCTTGAGAACGAGGAGAAGAAACCAATCAAGATGATTTGCCCTGGCAAGTGCTTCAGAAGGGATGACGATGACGCCACCCACAGTCACCAGTTCGGTCAGATCGAAGGCCTTGTCGTTGACAAAGGCATTTCCCTTGCCGACCTCAAAGGAACCTTAGAGCTCTTCGTTAAGAAGATGTTCGGAGAGAAGAGAGAAATCCGTCTCCGTTCATCCTTCTTCCCATTCACCGAGCCTTCCGTCGAAGTCGACGTCTCTTGCGCCAAATGCGGTGGCAAGGGATGCAACATGTGCAAAGGCACCGGTTGGATTGAGATCTTAGGCGCTGGCGAAGTCAATCCTGAGGTCCTCAGAATGTGCGGATATGACCCAGCCGTCTATAGCGGTTTCGCTTTCGGCGTCGGCGTCGAGCGTCTTGCGATGCTTAGATACGGCATCGACGACATCCGTAGGATCTACGCCAACGACATCCGCTTCTTAAAGGATTTCAGCGAGAAATAAGGGAGGGCAAAGAAAATGAAAGTATCACTCAATTGGCTTAAGTCATTCATCGATCTTGAAGGATATACCCCAGAAGAGATCGCCTCCAAACTCACCTTCGCGGGAGTCGAAGTCGACACCGTGAGCAAACTCGCCAGCGCGACTAACCTCGTCATCGGCGAAATCCTTACCTGCGTCGCCCATCCAGATAGCGATCACCTTCACATCCTCAACGTTGATGAAGGAAAGAAATACGGCGTCCACCAGATCGTCTGCGGCGCCCCAAACGCGAGGGTCGGCCTCAAAGTCATCGTCGCTAGGGAAGGCGCGGTCCTTCCTGGCGGAACGATTGAGAAAGGCGTCATCCGCGGAGTCGAATCCGACGGCATGTGCTGCAGTTTAGCAGAGCTAGGCGTCGACAAGAAATTCCTTAGCGAGAAGCAAGTCGCGGGAATCGAGGAGCTTCCAAGCGACGCTCCAGTCGGGGAAGAGAACGTCCTTGCCTACTTAGGCATCGATGACGTCATCCTCGACCTTGACCTTCTTGCCAATAGACCTGACCTTTACGCGATGGAAAACGTCGCCCAAGAGGTCGGCGCCCTTCTTGAAAGAGAGGTCAAACTCCCTGAATACAAAGAATACGCCAAAGGCGAGAGCGATTTCGTCGTTGGCTCCATCACCGAGAAATGCAAGCAGTTCGGCGGACGCGAAATCAAAGGCGTCGTCACCAAACCTTCCCCAAAATGGATGAGTGAGATCCTCACCTCCATGGGGGTCCGTTCGATCAACAACGTCGTCGACATCGGCAACTTCGTCATGCTTCTCACCGGTCAGCCAATCAACATGTATGACGCTGATAAGCTCCCAAAGAGAGAGCTCATCGTGAGAGAGGACTTCGAAGGCGAATATGTCGCGATGGACGAGAAATCCTACGCCCTTATCAATGGCGACCTCGTCGTCTCTAGCGACAAAGTCCCAATGTGTCTTGCTGGCATCATGACCTCCAAGGCCTGCGCCGTCACCGAAGAGACCAAGAATGTCATCATCGAGGTCGCTAACTTCAATGGCGCGTCAATCCGTCATACTTCCAACAGACTTGGCCTTGCTTCCGATTCCTCTTCGAGATTCGTCAAAGGCCTCAATACCGAGCAATGCGAAAGAGTCCTTAAGATCGCTACCGCCCTCATGGCCGAGCTTTGCGATGCCAAAAAGGTCCTCATCTGCAAGACCTATGACGTCATCAAACATGAGAAGAAGGTCATCAAGACGAGCCTTGGCTACATCAACGCCCGCTTAGGAACCTCCTTCGATCTCGATACTGTCGTGAGCACCCTCAAGAGAGACCACATCGACGTCAAAGTCGAAGGCGAGACCCTTGAGTGCGCCATCCCTTATTACCGTATCGACATGGCAGGGGAAGCCGACATCTCCGAAGAGGTCATTAGGCTTCTTGGCTATGCTAACGTCACCGCCAAACTCCCTTCCCTCAACGTCGCCCAGGGTGGCTATTCCGAGGCTCAGAAGAACAAGAACGCCATCAGACGTTTCCTTAGAAACGAAGGCCTCACCGAGGTTTTGACCTATTCCTTGGTCGACGAGAAGAAGAAAGACGCTTTCGCTTACTTAAGCAAAGCCGAGAACTATAAGCTCATCAACCCTCTCACCGATGAGAAGGAATATCTCAGAAAGAACTTGATCGCTTCCCTCCTTGAGTGCGCTTCCTATAACTTCGCTCACCAAAGCAAAGACTTAGCCATCTACGAGATCAGCGACGTCGATGCGAAGAACTTCAAAGGCAGACACCTCGCCATGGTTCTCCTTGGAAACGAATCCATCGTCGGACAGCTCTCGACCAAACCTTACGACTATTACGACGCCAAAGGATACCTTGAAGGAATCCTTAACCTCCTTAATCTCAACCTCAGCCGCTTCAGGCTCGATAAGCTCACGAGCGACAAAGAGGAGTTCCACCCATATAGAAGCGCATCCCTCTACGCCGGACGCGACATGGTCGCCGTCTTCGGCGAGATCCACCCAAATAAAGCGAAAGAGCTTGGTTTCGGAAAGAGCCCAGTCGTCATGCTCGAGCTTGACCTTGAGGCTCTCCTCAACATGAAGTCCAGCGCCGCAAAAGCCTCGATCCCTCCTCGCTTCCCAATGGTCACCCGTGACCTTGCCTTCTTGGTCAGCGAAAGCGAAGACTACATGAATCTCCGCCGCGAGATCATGAGGCTCGACAAGACCATCATCGACGTCGATATCTTCGATAGCTATGTCGGCGAGAACATCGCCGAGGGCAAGAAGTCCCTTGCGATCACCATCTCCTTCCGCTTAGAGGATAGAACCCTCAAAGACGAAGAAGTCAGTGCCGTCATGGACAAGATCGTCGGCATGCTCAAGATGCGTTTCAACGCTGAGGTGCGTTCCTAATGACCAAGGTCAATAAGTCCGCCTTATCGGAAGGCAGATTCCAGGAATACGAGGCCTCTCCGGTCTATGACGCCTCACTTGTCACTTACCCTCTTAAGTCGATCCCTTCGTTCCATTACGACGCCAAGGTGACGAAAAGAGATGACAAAGCCTTCGTGAAAATGGCCATCAAAGGCAAGCTCGAGGTCTTTGACTCAAGAGACAACGTCCCATTCATCTATCCTTTCTCCATCAAGGAAGAGACCCTCGTCCTTGACGAAGAGGATGGCGAATCGATCGGATTCATCGTCCCAGGCGCTTCC
>JAFZUD010000002.1 GCA_017618495.1 Bacilli bacterium
ACTGTCAAAAATTGAGATTTTTCTTATTGACTTCATTACCTTTCTTTTGGTGCCCGTCAAAATGGCAAAAATACTAGGGTTTTTGATTGTGGAAAACTCTGTGAAAAAGTTTTCAAAAATTTTCTCAAAAATAGGTGTGCATTTTGATTGCAATTTGCTATCCGTTCCTTATGATTATCGGTGCAAGGGAGATGAACCGAATCTTCCAAACATAAATCGGGTCGGTAATGGAGGCGTTTTAAAGCCCCTTATTACTTAATCCCCTGTGTGTGCGAACGCGAAAGGAGCGTTGTATATGTTAAAAGTCAGAAAAAGAGATGAATCGATCGTTGAATTTGATTTAACGAGAATTGAGAAAGCTATCGAAAGAGCTTTCGTCGCGGAACACAAAGAAGCAGATAAGAATATCATTGAGCTTTTAGCTCTCCGTGTCACAGCGGAGTTCAATAAGAAAGTCAACAATGGCATCGTGGATGTTGAAGACATCCAGGACAGCGTTGAAATCGTCTTGATCCAGGCTGGATACGTCGATGTGGCCCACAGCTACATGGACTACCGTAAGAAACATGCGGACATCCGTGAAATCAAGAAGACCGAGCTTAACTACGCCACCGTCGTCGACAACTACCTTAAGATCAGCGACTGGCGTGTTAAAGAGAACAGCACCGTCACTTATTCCGTCGGTGGTCTTATCCTCAGTAACAGCGGCGCGGTTACCGCTAACTACTGGTTAAGCCAGGTTTACGATAAGGAAATTGGTGATGCCCACCGTAATGCGGACATCCACATCCATGACCTTTCCATGCTTACCGGCTATTGCGCTGGCTGGTCCCTCAAACAGCTCATCCAACAGGGTTTGGGTGGCGTTCCAGGCAAGATCACCAGCACCCCAGCTGGCCATTTGAGCACCCTTTGCAACCAGATGGTCAACTTCCTCGGTATTATGCAGAACGAATGGGCGGGAGCTCAGGCATTCAGTTCATTTGACACTTATCTCGCCCCATTCGTTAAGGTTGATAACCTTACCTACAAGCAGGTTAAGCAGTGCATCCAATCCTTCATCTTCGGTGTCAACACCCCATCCCGTTGGGGAACCCAGGCTCCATTCACCAACATCACCCTCGATTGGACTGTCCCAGAGGATCTTAAGAACCTCCCAGCCATCGTCGGTGGCAAGGAAATGGATTTCACCTATGGTGATTGCAAAGCCGAGATGGATATGATCAACAAAGCCTTCATCGAAGTCATGATCGAAGGCGACGCCAACGGCCGTGGATTCCAATACCCAATCCCAACCTATTCCATCACCAGAGAATTCGATTGGTCCGATACCGAGAACAACCGTCTCCTCTTCACAATGACCGCCAAGTACGGCACCCCATACTTCAGCAACTACATCAACAGCGACATGAAGCCAAGTGATGTCCGTTCTATGTGCTGCCGTCTCCGTCTTGACCTCCGTGAACTCCGTAAGAAGTCCGGCGGTTACTTCGGAAGTGGTGAAAGCACCGGTTCCGTCGGTGTTGTTACCATCAACATGCCACGTATCGCTTACCTTGCCACCAACAAGGAAGACTTCTATGCCAGACTTGATGGCATGATGGATATCGCCGCCCGCTCGCTCAGCGTCAAGCGTAAGACCATCACCAAACTCCTTGAAGCTGGCTTATATCCATACACCAAGCATTACCTTGGCTCCTTCAAGAACCACTTCTCCACCATCGGTCTCGTTGGTATGAACGAAGCTTGCTTAAATGCCCGTTGGATCAAAGCCGACCTCACCACTCAGGCTGCTCAGGACTTCACCGTTGAGGTCCTCAACCACATGAGAGCCCGCCTTTCCGACTATCAGGAAAGATATGGCGACCTCTACAACCTTGAGGCTACCCCAGCTGAGTCCACTGCCTTCCGTCTTGCGAAGCATGACCGTGAGAGATATCCAGACATCCTCACTGCCGGCAGCGCTGGTGAAACTCCTTACTACACCAACAGCTCCCACTTACCAGTTGGCTACACCGACGATATCTTCGCCGCTCTTGATATCGAAGACAGATTCCAGACCCTTTACACCTCTGGTACCGTCTTCCATACCTTCCTTGGCCAGCGTCTTCCAAACTGGGAGAGCTGCATGAAGCTCGTCCGTAAGATCGCTGAGAACTACAAGCTTCCTTACTACACCATGTCCCCAACCTATTCGATCTGCCAGGATCACGGTTACATCAATGGTGAAGTCCACACCTGCCCAATCTGCGGAAAAGAGGCTGAGGTTTGGTCCCGTATCACCGGCTACTACCGTCCAGTTAAGAACTGGAATGACGGAAAGGCTCAGGAATACAAAGATCGTAAGACCTACATTCCAAACGAGAATTCCCGTCCACACGCTCACGACAGCGCTTGTGAGTGCTGCGAGCACGAAGAAAAGGCTTCCGCACCGAAGGTGACGAAAGTCATGCTCTTCACTTCCCCAACCTGCCCAAACTGCAAGATGGCGAAGATGATGCTTGATAAAGAAGGCATCGAATACGAACAGATCGACGCTGTTTCAAACAAAGAGACGACCACCGCTTTCGGTATCACCAATGCGCCAACTCTCTTAGTTCCAAATGGTGAAGCTTATGATGCTTATGAGAACGCTTCAGACATCAGAGGCTACATCCAGAAGGTGAAAGGCGGAAATGCTGCCTGATATTCTAATCATAGGCGGAGGGGCTGCGGCAATGACCGCGGCCCTTTATTCGCTTAGAGCCGGAAGAAGCGTCAAACTCATCGAGAAGCAAGCGTTCGGCGGTCAAATCGCCGATTCTCCAAGAGTTGAGAACTTCCCATCCATCAAAGAAATCTCTGGCATGGAATGGTCCAGCAACCTTTTCGAGCAGATCACTGCCTTAGGCGCAGAGTTCGAGATGGACGAGGTCAAATCCATCGAAAAGAAGGGCGACAACTTCGTTGCCCATTGCGAATATGACGATTACGAAGGTAGAGCCGTCATCATCGCTAGCGGAGTCAAACACCGTCACTTAGGCATCCCAGGAGAGAACCTCAAAGGCATCTCTTATTGTGCCGTTTGCGATGGCGCCTTCTTCACTGGCAAAGACACGATGGTCATCGGCGACGCCAATAGCGCCCTTCAGTATGCTTTGCTTTTAGCAAAGACCTCCCGTCATGTCGATGTCGTTACCTTGTTCGACAAGTTCTTCGCAGACGATATCCTTGTGAACGCTCTCAAAGCTCTTCCAAACGTCTCGATCTACCACAACTACAATTCCGTCCGCTTCAACGGTACTGATAAGGTCGAAAGCGTCTCCTTCGAGGGAAGACTCGACAAGAATCCTATGACGATTGATATCAATGGTGTCTTCGTCGCCATCGGACAGGTTCCGGATAACGAGAGATTCTCCAATCTCGTCGAATTAGATAAGGGCTTCATCGTCACCGATGAGAATATGGCCACCAAGACCGAAGGCGTCTTTGCCGCCGGTGATTGCAGGGTCAAAAAAATAAGGCAGCTCACCACCGCTTGCAACGATGGCGCGATAGCCGCCTTAAATGCTAATACCTATCTAACGACCAAGTCTCATTCGTAACCACGAAGTTCGACTTTCTCGATATTCTTATCAAGGATGGCCTTCCAAATGAGGGCCTTTTCTTTTGGCACAGGATGGAATCCATGCTCGATGCAACCATCCCTATCAACATATTGCTGGAGGAAATGACGTTTGGCGCCAGCGAGCCATAGAGAGATCTTCTCAATGTCTTCGGTCTCATGGAACTCTTCGATAATGGTCGTTCTGAATTCATAATCGACAAGGTCGGTGCTCATGAGATATTCAACGGATTCCTCGATGTCTTTGATGTCGACATTGTCCACTCCAATGGTTTTGGCATATTTCTCTTTGGAGTTCTTGATGTCCATTGCGACATAGTCGACTAGACCCTGTTCGACAGCAATCTTAAGAATCTCTGGACGAGAGCCATTGGTGTCCAACTTAACTTTGTATCCCAAGGCCTTGATTTCACCCAATTTCTCCAGCAAATCCGGCATCAAAGTGCATTCTCCACCGGAAACGCAGACGGCATCAAGGACGTTCTTCCTTTTCTCCAAGAAGTCTTTGATGTCTTCCCAAGGGATGAACTGTGGCTTCATGCCTGGAATGACCAAAGCCGAGTTATGGCAAAACGGGCAACGCATGTTGCATCCCGCAAAGAACAAAGTACAGGTGATGTTGTCGTCAAAATCTAGAAGCGAAAGCTTCTCCATGCCACTGAAATCCATATGCACATATTATAAACCCAGACAAAATAAAGTAGAATAAATGCGCATGAACGAACAAATGTCCTTTTGGAACGAAAACAATGAGCCTTTGGCTGAGCGTCTTAGACCTACATCTATCGATGAGATAGTCGGCCAAGACCATCTTTTAGGCAAAGGCAAAATCCTTAGGAACCTCATCGAAGGCGACAAGATCCCTTCCATGATTTTCTGGGGCCCGCCTGGCGTTGGCAAGACCACGATCGCCAAAGTGATCGCCAACATGACGAAGGCGGATTTCATCACCTTCTCCGCGGTCACTAGCGGAATCAAAGAAATCAAAACCGTCATGGAAGAAGCGGAGAAAAACCGCCTCTTCGGTGGCAAGACAATCGTCTTCGTAGACGAAATCCACAGATTCAACAAAGCCCAGCAAGACGCTTTCCTTCCTTTCGTTGAGAAAGGCAGCATCATCTTGGTAGGTGCGACAACAGAGAATCCCTCGTTTGAGATTAATAACGCTCTTTTGTCACGCTGCAAGGTCTTCGTCCTCAATCCTTTGACGGTTGATGATATTGCAGCTCTTCTAAAGAAGGCCATCTCCGACAAACGCGGTTTTGGCGGCATGAAGATCAAAGCCTCGAAGCAAGTCCTTGAGACAATCGCCACCTTCTCTAATGGCGATGCCAGAGGCGCTTTATCAACCCTTGAGATGGTTGTCCTCAATGGTGACAGGCAAGATGACACGATCACCGTCTCCAAAGAGATTGTTGAGCAAGTGACTTCTAAGAAGTCATTCCTTTATGACAAGAAAGGCGAAGAACACTATAACCTCATCTCCGCCCTCCATAAATCGATGAGAAACAGCGATCCTGATGCGGCTGTCTATTGGCTCGCTAGGATGCTTGAAGCCGGAGAAGATCCTCTTTATATCGCAAGGAGAGTTGTCCGTTTTGCCTCAGAGGATGTTGGCTTAGCCGATCCTCGCGCTTTAGATGTCGCTGTCGCCGCTTATCAGGCCTGCCACTTCATCGGTGTTCCTGAGTGCAACGTCTCTCTTACCGAAGCAGTCGTCTATATGGCGATGTCCCCTAAATCAAATGCGATGGAAGTCGCTTATAACAAAGCCGCCGAAGACGCCAGGAAGATGATCGATGAGCCAGTCCCACTCGTTATCAGAAACGCCCCAACTAAGCTTATGAAGGAACTTGGCTATGGGGATGGCTATATTTACGCCCACGACACCAAGGAAAAGATGGCAAGCATGCAGTGCCTTCCAGATTCCCTCGTCGGCAAAGAATACTTCACCCCTGGAACCCAAGGCCTCGAAGCCAAATACAAAGCCCGCCTCGAAGAGATCAAAAAATGGAAAGAGGCTCATAGCGCCAAAAAAGAAAAATAGGCGTTTTGACTATTTCGTGGCAAAAGTTCTACAATAACGAAGATGTTTGATTTTAAATCTCCCCTTACCTACATTGGTTTTTTCTTCCTCTTGGCCTTCGTGCTCATTTCTTTGCAGCATATCTATTATTGCTACAAGGAATGTGAGCCTAAGAGAAAGCTAACGAAGACTTTATGCGTTCCTGCGCTTGCGATCGCAGCCGTTTTCCTCGCTCCAATGCGCTGGCAGATCTATGTCGGCGCGATCGTCGGTGCCATTGGCGATTATTTCCTTCTTAAGAAGGAGTTCGTCAAGTTCCTCGCCCTTGGAATGCTTTTCTTCTTCCTTGGACACCTCTTCTATATCAATGAAGCCGTTTCGATTTTGATTCAGATTGGCCTTCTTGAGGTTCAGAACCTCAGGATTTGGGTCATCGTCTATTTCGTTGCCGCCTACCTCATGTTCTTCACGATCGCTTTCATCATCACCAAGAGGAAATGGGCCATGAGCTTGGCTGGCGGTTTATACTGCGTATCCCTTCTCACTGAAACTACGGTCGGCTTAGTTGGTGTCCTTCTTGGCCAGCCTCTCTTCTTCATCTTCATGATGCTTGGAGGCCTTGTCTTCCTCATGAGCGACTCAATCCTTGTCTATTCCCACTTCTTCAAACCAATACCGAGAGAGCACTTCCCAATCATGATCACCTATCTCCTTGGAGAGGTCCTGATTGTCTTAGGTTTGATCCTCACGAACGGAATTATCAGATAAAAGAAAATCCCTGAATTGCCAGGGATTTTTTAATATTTGCAGGGTTTTTAGCGTTCGACAGTGAGCTCGCCCGCTTTTTTGAGAGCGGTCTTTGTGACGATAGGTCCGACAAGCTCATAGACAAGCGTGGAGGTGAGGATGATGGCCACAACCATCGCTCCAAGGAGAGGGTTGCCATTAGGTCCGCTTAAGATTGCGCCAGCGGTCGTTGATAAACCGATCGCGACACCGGCTTGTGGGATGAGACAAAAGCCAAGGTATTTCTTGACGGTTGGCTCAGCTCTAGAGATGGACGCACCGCTAAAGGCGCCAACCCATTTGCCAGCGGCTCTGAATACGACATAGGCTAAGGCGATAAGAAGAACGATAAGTCCATTCTCACCAGCGAAGATGGTTAAGTTGAGGTTAGCACCGCTGATGATGAAGAAGAGCATGTATATCGGGGTGGTGAACCTATCAAGGAACTCGAAGGTCTTAACGCTGTCTTTCCTTATGTTGACGTAGATAGCGCCCGCAGTCATGCAGGTAAGCAAGGAGCTAAGTTCCATGTTGCCCATGAAGTCTTGCTTGAATAGGTAATAAAGACCAATGGAAGCGAAGACGACAAAGATGATCCAACCGGTTCTGTTTCCTCTTGAGCGGAAGAAATGGCAAGCGAAGGACATCGCAAAGCCAAGGACCGTGCCTATCGCTAAGGAGATAAGGATCTCAAGGAGAGGCTTAGCGAACATCTCATAGGTGTTGAAGGAGCTGCCTGTTGCCATAGCCTCGGCAATCTGGAAAAGGACGGCGAAGAGGATAAGAGCGGCCGCATCATCAAGAGCGACGACTGGAAGTAAGGTATCGGTGACAGGTCCTTTTGCGCGGTATTGCTTAACGACCATAAGGGTCGCTGCTGGAGCGGTTGCCGCTGCGATCGCGCCTAAGGTAAGAACCAAAGGAAGAGGAATCTTGTCTGGCCAGATGAAGTAGGCAACAAGAAGAGCGGCAATAACCAATAAGGAAGCGCATAAAGCCTCAAGGACAGTGATGACAAGAACCTTTTTACCAACCGCTTTGAGGGTGTTCTTCTTAAAAGAAGCGCCTACCGAGAAAGCAATGAACCCGAGAGCGACGTTATTGACCCATCCGAGGTCTTGAACATACTGAGCAACCGGACCATTCCCGGCGTTAAGGAAATCAAAACCGTTGAAGAAGAGTCCAAAAACAAAAGGACCCATGATGATGCCGGTTATGATGTAGCCGGTGACAAACGGCATCTTGATGATCTTCATGAGTCTTGTGGAAAGAAGACCCACGAGGACGATTGCCGCTGCGTAAAGAAAAATGAAACCGTCCATTAGAAGCTACCTTCGTAATCATCAAGAGGGAGGCTGAAGAAGGCTCCTTTGACGGTTTTGAAATCATCGGTGCATTTGCGGATAGCGTCTTTGAGAACATCGATATCCTTCTCATCGACGATGAAGAGGGAGAGGGTGGACTCTTTTTTATTGTCGGCTTCCCAGTTGGCAAGGGAGAAGAAGTGCCTCTCCTCTGGGAGCATATCATCGAAGGCGTGCCTGAGAGAGGCTCCTCCGACAAGTGTTCCGTTATATCCCTCGGAACGGATTTCTTCGAGGGCGTTTATAGCCGGTTGGCCGTTTTCAAGAAAGAGAAATAATACACGTTTCATAAACATTCACCTTTCGACACATGCATTATAGGCTCATTAACACTGATGTGTTATCTTTCGCTTAAAAGATGAATGCCCACTGCAATCCGAAAAGAACAAAATCGTCATATTTTTTAAATTCACTGTCATAGAATTACAAGCAAAAAACATATTTGGACAAAATGTATAAAAACTAGCTATAGTGCAATATTTAGAGTTTATCGTGCTTTTTATTTCGCTTTTGTAGCATTTTATAATCGAAAATTTCAGCCCCTGTGAATAGCAAGAAAGACAATTTTCTATTTGCGACAAATCGGTATCACTTTAGTGATATCGGTTAAGCAAGGGGGCTCTTTGCTAACCTAACACATATCCAAAAAGAAAGGAAAAACAAATGGGAAAACTATCTTCCTTATCAGGCAAGGAAAGAACTAGACTTATCGTTTCAGTTGCTTGCTTGCCTGTGATTGCTGCTGCTGGTGTTGCATTAGTGATCGGTAACAGCTGGGCCTTCGGTGATGGCGCCAGCACCATGAATACCTATCTCACGACCCCAGCCCCAGCCGACACGAGCGCAATGACCCGCTCATCGTCCGGCATGGGTGACGAGCTCGCCGTCGAAGTCGAAGGCGAAGGCATCGTCATGCTTGAGAACAACGGCACTCTTCCACTCAGCAAAGACACCGTTAAAAAGGTCAACGTTTTCGGACATGGCTCCGTCGACTGGTACATCATGTCCTCCGGTTCCGAGATGGTCGGAACAAAAGGCCACAAGTCTTATGACTTCAACAGCGCTCTCGAAAAGAGAGGCATCGAAGTCAACCCAAATCTTCCTGCCTACTACAAGGATTGGCACAAGGCTGAAGGCGATTCCAACACCATCATGACCTCGCTTGACAGCTACTTCGTCATCCGCGAGCCATCCTTAGAAGTCGATTCTAAGTATCAGGAACTCTACGAAGAGGCCAAAGCTTACAGTGACACCGCCTTCTTCGTC
>JAFZUD010000003.1 GCA_017618495.1 Bacilli bacterium
CACCTTCTGAAGTATGAAGATGACACCGCCGGTGCCATCATGACCACCGAGTATCTCGAATGCAAAGATACCGCGACCGTCAAAGAGACCATCGAACTCGTCCGTACCAAAGGTAAGGATGCGGAAACCGTCTATACCATCTTCGTCAAAAACAAAGCACGTAAGTTCGTCGGAACCGTCGACTTAGATGACCTCATCTGGTCGAAAGAAGACCAAACCCTTGCGGAAATCATGAACAAAGACGCGCCATATTGTCACGTCAACACCGATAAGGAAGAAGTCGCTAACATGTTCCGTAAGTACGACCTTAACGCCATGGCCGTCCTTAATAAGGACGATTGCCTCATCGGTATCGTCACCGTCGACGACGCTGTCGACGTCATGGACGAAGAGGCCACCGAAGACTTGGAGAAGATGAACGCCATCACCGCTCTCGAGGATAGCTACCTTGAGACCCACCCAGTCTTGATGATGAAGAAATGCGTCCCATGGATCATCGTCCTTTTGATCCTTGGCACCCTTTCCTCAATGATCCTTTCCATCTTCCAGGATAGACTTGCCGTTCTTCCTGTTCTTGCCGCATTCATCCCTGTCCTTATGGACACTGGCGGAAACGCTGGAGGTCAGACCATCGCTCTTATGATTCGTGGTCTTGCTCTTAAAGAATTCGAGCCAAAAGAAGCTTGGAAGATTCTTGGAAGAGAAATCAGAAGCGCTCTTCTTATCTCTCTTGCCATCGCTTCCTTCGCCTTCCTCTGGTTCACGATGGAGCAATACACCGGCATCGTCCATAACACTTTGGCCGATATGGCTTGGTGCGCTGACAACGGCGTTGAGTATACCGCTGAGCATTGGGGAACCCTTTGGAACGGCAATGTTTGGAGTATGGGTTACTTCCTCAACGTCATCAAGATCTCCGCGATCGTTGCCGGAACCCTCTTCGTCACAACCATCGCGAGCAAAATCGTCGCTGTTTTGCTTCCTCTTGGAGCCGCTGCTCTCAAGAAAGACCCAGCGATCGTTTCACAGCCGTTGCTCACGACCATCATCGATGGAACCTCGCTTCTTATCTACTTCGGCGTTGCCGAATTACTCGTTCTCCAGTTCCTTGGAGCCGCATAATTGAAGCAATTTCATAAACTCATTGATATTAAAAACCGAGGTGAGTATAATTCACCTTGCCGCGGGAATGGCGGAATGGTAGACGCGTACGTTTGAGGGGCGTATGGGGCAACCCGTGTCAGTTCAAGTCTGATTTCCCGCACCAAAAGAAAATTGGTCCGACAGAAGCATGTCGGACTTTTTTGTTTTTAATGGATTTATAATAGTTTTGTAGGTGATTTTATGAAGTATTTGGTTATCATCTCAACCCTCTTTGTCATTGGCTCCTTGTTAGGTTGGCTCATTGAACTATTCTTCCGTAGGTTCGTCTCCCAGAAGAAATGGATGAACCCTGGTTTCCTGACTGGGCCATATTTGCCAATCTATGGCTTCGGCGTCGCTTTCCTTTATGGCATCAGCAACATCCCTTTGGGGATTGAGATTTTGGCCTTAGATATCATTGTTCGAATTGTCCTTATTGGTGTGGCCATGACCTTAGTGGAGTTCATCGCTGGCCTTATCTTCATCAAAGGCTTTGGCGTCAAGCTTTGGGATTACTCAAACCGCAAAGGGAACATCATGGGAATCATCTGCCCGATCTTCTCCCTTGCTTGGCTGGCTGTTGGCTCTCTCTATTACTTCCTTTTGAACCCAATCCTCGTTGAAGGCATATCTTGGATCAGCGAGAATCTCATCTACACCTATTTCATTGGTTTGGTTATCGGAGCGATGGCGGTTGATTTCGCTTATTCGATTCATTTGGCCACCCAGCTTAAGGCCATCAAAGAATCAGCGGATGAACGATTCGAAGACCTTAAGAAGAAATGGAAAGAAAAGATTAAGGACCTCCGCTCCAAAATCAAATAAGTGCTTAAGCACTTTTTTTGTTCCCTACCTATGGTATATTTGTCGATATGGCGCTAGTAGAACTAAAAGACATCGAATTCAATTACAGCGACAAAGAGCTCTATAAAAAGGTCTCTTTCAAGGTCAATAGCGGAGAGCATTGCTGCTTAGTCGGAAGCAATGGTTCAGGCAAGACCACGATTTTGAATATCATCGTCGGAGACATCAAACCGGATAAAGGCCAAGTCATTTGGGAAAACGGCGTCACTCATTCCTATCTCGACCAGCAGCTCAAGGTTGCGCAGGATATGCCGGTTCACCAATACCTCTATGGCGTTTACGAGGATCTTTTCGAAAAGGAAAAGAGAATGAACGAGCTCTATGAACAAAGCGCATTAGATGGGGCAAATTTCGAAAAATTGCTGGCAAAAGCCGACCGAATTCAAGATGAGCTAAACGAAAAAGGCTTCTACGCCCTCCAAGAAAAGGTTGGCAAATTGACCGATGGCTTAGGCTTCCAGAAAGAGAATCTTGAGGCTCCTTTAGCCAAGCTCTCTAGCGGCCAAAGAGAGAAAGCCTATCTCGCCAAGATGCTTCTTGAGGAAAAAGACTTCCTCATCATGGATGAGCCTACAAACTTCCTTGACGCCACTCAGGTCGATTGGCTTGCTAGATATCTCATCTCATATCCAAAAGCCTTCCTTGTCGTTAGCCATGACCAGGAATTCTTAAAGAGAATCGCTACAGTCGTTTTCTGTCTCGAGAATCAGACCGTCACGAGATACAAAGGAACCTTTGAACATTACTTAGAACAACACGAACTCGATAGAGAGCAATACGAGAAGAACTACAACGCTCAGCAAAGATACATCAAGAAAGAGGAAGACTTCATCGCTAGGCATATCGTTAGAGCAACCTCCTCTAGAGCCGCCAAATCAAGAAGAGCGAGACTTGCTCACCTTGATGTCATGGAAGCACCAGGCAAATCCGTCATCAAAGTCCATTTCTCTTTCCCATACACTCACCCAGTAGGACAGAAGCCTCTCATCGTTGAGAGCCTTGAGATCGGATATGGAAAACCTCTTCTTGATCCAATCTCTTTCATATTGAAAGAAGGAGAGAAGATCGCGATCCTTGGCCAAAACGGCGTGGGCAAAACCACCTTCCTTAGAACGATCCTCGGAAAGATCCCTTCACTTGGAGGCGAATATAACTGGTTAGACGGCATCGTCGTCAATTACTTCAACCAAGATGAGGTCATTGATATGTCGCTTAGCCCATTTGACTACATCCATAACCAATACCCAGGCCTCACTAACACGCAGGTCCGTACCGCATTAGGCGCGACAGGCGTCAGGAAAGAACTCGCCATGAGACCGATGAAGGAACTCTCTGGCGGAGAGGTCACTAAGGCTAGGTTCGCTTTGATGAGCTTAAAGAAGAGCAACTTCCTCGTCTTTGACGAGCCAACCAATCACCTTGATCAATCAGCAAAAGATTCGCTTTTCGAAGCGATTGAGAAATATCCAGGCTCAGTCATCATCGTCAGTCACGAAAAAGACTTTTACGATGGCTTAGTCGATTATGAGATGCATTTCTAATTGAGACGTTTCTTCTCTCTGAAACCAAAGAGATAAGTAAGCGGACGGAAAATGATGAAGCGCCTCCAGTATTCGTAACCGAGGACTTCACTGTTATAGTTGGCGACGTTTCTTCTGTAATTGGCGTTGAGATCTTCTAAGGTCGTCCAATAGATTTCGTAATCTTTATCCCCTTCGAAAAGAGGGTATTTGTGGCCCAAAAGAGCGAGCCTTTTTTCAAAATCATTCAGCAAAACAACATTATTTTCGATATCTTCGCCCTTCATGGACTCAAGCTTCATCCATCTGACTTGGGCTGCAGCTTTGTTAAGCGATGAAGAGAATTCTGCCTTCTTTTCATCGAACATGGCATAGATGGTCAAAAGGATGTCTTTCTTCTCGATGAAAAGGACGCTGAAAGCGACCGTCCTCTTCTCAAGTTTGCCTTTGAAGCTAAGGACGTTAGAGATGTCGATCACCAAAAGGGCAAGCCAGATGAGGATGATGATCGAGAGAATGTAAAGAAGCAATTGCCACCATTCCATGCCGTAATATTCTAAAGTCCCCTTGCCTCATTTTCAAATTGGGCATTTTTGCATTTAGCAAAATTCCTCTTCCTCCAAATTGAGAAGAGAAGCGCAAAGTAATATACTTTGAATAAATAGTGAGGAATAAAGATGAGCAAACCGATTGTAGCGATCCTCTATGACTTTGATGCAACCTTGGCGACAAGCGACATGCAGAACTTCTCCTTCATCCCTTCTTTGGGCTTAACTCCTGCGGAGTTTTGGGGCAAAACCAAAGAATTCTCCGAAAAGACCGGATGCGAGAAGACCTTAGGCTATCTCAACACGATGATCACCGAATGCAAAAAGCGCGGAATCAAAATGAGTCCGTCTTTTCTCCGTGAGCAAGGCAAGGGCATTAAGTTCTGGCCAGGCGTCGAGGAATGGTTTGAGAGAATCAACAAATTCGGCGAGGAAAACGGCGTCGAGGTTGAGCATTATCTCGTCTCCTCTGGCAACAAGGAGATCGTCGAAGGCTGCTCCATCTACAAATATTTCAAGAAGGTCTATGGCTGTGAATTCATCTTTGATGAAAACGACGAGCCAGTTTGGCCGAAACTCGTTATCAATTACACGATGAAGACCCAGTATTTCTACCGTGTCTCCAAAGGCGCATTCGATGCGAATGACGATATCGGCGTCAACGAGAAGAACCGCAATAGAAGAGTCCCATATAGCAACATCGTCTATATCGGCGACGGAATCACTGACATCCCTGCCATGATTCTTGCGAAGAACAATGGCGGCCACTCAATCGCCGTCTACCCCGAAGGCAAAGAAGACAAAGTCGTCGATGAGCTTTATAACGATGGCCGCGTCAACTATGTTTGCCCTGCCGATTACCGCGAAGGCAAAGAGCTTGATGCCATCCTTCGCCTCATCATCAAGGGTGTCTCCATCAACGAGTCCCTTAAACAAAGAGGCGCCAAGTACAAGGAGCAAATGAAATAACGATGGTCTTCGATTTCACCTCCACACATAACTACGCCGTCCTCCTTATGGGCGGCAAAGGTCTTAGGCTCAACGCTGAAACCCCTAAACAATACATGATGGTCGCCGGCCAAGAGCTTTTTGTGTACGCGGCGAAGACCCTTTCCGAATCCCGTTCGATCGACTTCATCATCTATGTCGTTCCAAAGAGATTCAAAGAAAAAACTGAAGAAATCCTCCGCAAAAGTGGCCTAAATAAGAAACCTCACGCCATTGTTGAGGGTGCAGAGGAAAGAGAATTATCCTGCAAAAACGCAATCTGGTTCCTTAGAGAAAACAGAGTCAACCCACATTCGTTGATTCTCGTTCATGATGCCGATAGGCCTAACGTCACCGAGGATATGGTTTCGAGGAATATCTTCGAAGCCACTAAGAGCCAAGCGGCCGTCACCGCCATCAAAGCCGACGACTCCATGGCCCTCATCAAAGACGGCGCGATCGATATGTATGTCGATAGGTCAAGCGTCGTCAGACTACAAACCCCACAGACCTTCTCATACGCCCTTCTCTATTCGTCATTCCTTAGAACCGAGGATGCAGGTTCATATACCGATGAAGGTTCTCTTGTTGCCAAAGCGACAGGAACGAAGGCCACCATCGTTAACGGCGACCCATCCAACTACAAGATCACGAATGAGAATGATCTAAAGATATTTGAGCAATCGAGGAAAAAGAAGAAATGATCGAACACAGCAAAAAAGGCGACATCTTAGAAGGCACCGTCGTCAAGATCTACCCAAAATACGCCATCCTTCTTTTCGACAACAACGAGACTGGCTTGCTTCATATTTCCGAGCTCACAAACTCCTATGTCCGTAACTTCACGAGCTTCGTCCAAGCCGGAAATATCTACAAAGTCAAAGTCATCGACTACGACGAGAAGAAGAACTTCATGCGTGTGAGCGCTAAAGCCCTCTCCCCAGAAGAGAAGAGAGAATCCCTTAAGAAGGAGCCAATCCCACTCGACAAAGTCTCTTTCGAAGCCCTCGAAAAGATGCTTCCAGAATGGATTAAGAACGAAACAGAGGAGGATCAAAAATGATCATCAAAACACTTACCGACCATCTTGTGGACAAAGTCGACTTCGCTTCTTATCAAGAAGCCGTGAACGAGATCCACAAAGCCATTATCAATAAGACCGGGGCAGGAAACGATTTCCTTGGCTGGGTCGATTATCCAGAGACCTATAACAAAGCCGAGCTCGAAGAGATCAAGAAATGGTCGAAATACGTCCGTGAGAACTATGACGTCCTCGTCGTCTGCGGCATCGGCGGTTCATATCTTGGCGCCCGCGCTGCGATCGAAGCCATCAACGGAACCGTTTTGAAAGGCAAGCCAGAGATCCTTTTCATGGGCCAGACATTTGATCCGACATATGTTGCCCAGTGTCTTGAATATCTTAAAAACAAGAAGTTCGCCATCAACGTCATCTCCAAAAGCGGAACCACCACCGAGACTTCCGTGGCCTTCCGTTTGCTTAAGGAATATATTGAAAAGAGAGACGGCGTTGAGTTTGCGAGAAAATCCATCTTCGCCACCACCGACGCCAATAAAGGCGCTCTTTTAGAGCTTTGCAAGAAAGAAGGCTATGTCCGTTTCGTCCTTCCAGACGATATCGGTGGCCGTTATTCCGTCCAGACCGCTGTCGGTCTCTTCCCAATCGCCTGCGCAGGCATTGACCCAGAAGCCATCCTCAAAGGCTCTGCCAAAGCCAGAGAAGACGCCTCAAACCCAGACCTCAAAGTCAATGAGTGCTACAAATACGCCGTCATCCGCCATGAGATGTGGGCCCACTACAAGAAAGCCGTTGAGATGTTCATCACCTACGTCCCAAGCTTCGTCCAGATCGGCGAATGGTGGAAACAGCTTTATGGCGAAAGCGAAGGCAAAGAGAAGAAAGGCCTTCTCCCAGACAGCGCGACCTTCTCCACTGACCTCCATTCCCTTGGTCAGCTCATCCAGGATGGCAGCCCAGTCTTCTTCGAGACCACTCTCTATTTAGGAAAGCACCGTGACGAAGTCAAAGTCCCTCACGATGAAGATAACCTCGATGGACTTAACTACCTCGAAGGAAGAACCCTTGGAAGCATCCAGGACAAAGCCTTTGAAGGAACGATCAAAGCCCACACTGAGGAAGGCGGCAACAACAACGTCGTTCTCGAGTTAGAGGAAATGAACGCCTTCAACCTTGGCTATCTCTTCTACTTCTTCGAGAGAGCCTGTGCCATGAGCGCTTACCTCAACGAGGTCAACCCATTCAATCAGCCAGGCGTCGAAATCTACAAGAAGAACATGTTCCATCTTCTTGGAAAACCTGGTTTCTAAAACATCGACAAAAGAATAATCCGTGGCGGTTCTGCCACGGATTTTTTGTTTTTATTTGTTATAGAAGAAGACTCCGAACGTTCCTGGGCCGGCATGGCAGGATATTGTTCCCATCGCTTCGTGGACGATGACTTCCTTGAAGCCGAATTCCTTTAAACGAGCAGCTGCTTTATCTAAAAGATCTTGATCGATTTCTGTGTAAGCGATGAAGGCTCTAGTAAGGTCTGGGTTCTTGTTGGCGGACAAGGTTTCCTCAAGATAATCGAAGACCCATTTATCTTTCTTGCCACGGAACTTTTTGCCACAGACCATCTGGCCATCGCTAAGAAGGATCTGTGGGCGGAGCTTAAGGAGATTCGCACCAAGCATCGCAAGGGCGTTGCAGCGTCCGCCTTTATAAAGATAGTCGACTGATTCCAATGCAAATGAACCATGCATGAGTTTGGCTCTTTGATCGATTTCGTCACAAACCTCTTTGAAGGATTTGCCTTGCTCAATGAGTTCTCTGGCATAGATGGCTTGGAGAGCGATGCCACCAGAAAGGTTCATCGTGTTGACGATATGGACTTTGCCGCCAAAAGACTCAGCCGCTTCAACAGCGTGTTCATAGGTCGAGGAGATCTTCGCACCGATGCAGAAATGGATGAGATAGTCGTGATCCTTAAGAAGACCTTCAAACCTCCTCTTATATTCTTCGGCGTTGATCGCGCTGGTCTTAGCGAGCTTACCGGTTTTTGCAGTATAGGCGAAAATGTCTTTCGCACCAAACTCACCATCGAGAGCGCATTCGTCTCCGAAGATGAGGGTATAAGGGATGATGTGAATATGATATTTGGCAGCCTCTTCCTTATTGAGGTCGAGGGATGATTCTGAGCTGATTACGATTTTTTCCATGGGCATATTATATTGGTTTTTCGAAATTTGAAAATAGAAAAAAAATGCCGATGCTATCTAGTATTATTTACTACTTCCATTTGCTATAAAAACTACGTGGTGTTCAAAAAAATCCCTTGCCGCTGTGACAAGGGATTAGGTTGATTGGTATTTTACTTCTTATCGAGGAAGTCTTTGACCTCGTCTTTTATCGCCACAAAGGCATCAACAACCTCTGGGTCGAAATGAGTTCCGCTTTCTTCTTGGATTGTCGCCAAGGCTTTCTCAAATGGCCATGGTTCCTTATATGGTCTCAAACAGGTAAGAGCGTCGAAGACGTCAGCGATAGCGACGATTCTTGCGCAAAGAGGAATCTCAGCTCCTTTTAAGCCACGAGGATAGCCTGTGCCATCCCATCTTTCATGATGGCCGCCAGAAACTTCTTTGGCCAAGGTTAGGTATTCGGAAGAAACCCCAATTCCCTTAAGGGCAAGTTCGATGATCTTCTCGCCTTCGAGGGTGTGTTCCTTCATGACGCTGAATTCCTCCGTCGTGAGTTTGCCTGGCTTGTTGAGAATGGAATCTGGGACTTTGATCTTACCGACGTCATGAAGAGCCGCGGCAATCGCGAAGTCTTCAAGGAAGTCGTCGGTCAATATGTCGGTGTATTTCCCTTCTCTCACGAGTTCTCTTGCGATCATGCCAGAGTACTTTGAAGTACGGGTCGTGTGGTCGGCTGTGCACTTGTCACGGGACTCGATGATTTCGGCAAGAGCAAAGACGACGCCTTTTTGGGTGGCGATTAGTTTAGCGGTCTGCTCTTCGATCGTGAGAATGCTCTCAGAGGCGAGGTCCATGATCTGGTGGGTGAGGTTAGAGAGATCGGAAATCTCATCTTTGCCCCTAAGTTTGACTAAGCCTTTCCTCGCTTTGCTCGTAAGCCATTTCTTCGGTCCTATTGCCTGATAAGCAAGCATCTCAGAGTCAACAATCTCCAGAGGAGCGATGAAGAAGTATTTGATGTTATGGAGGAGAACAGCTCCACCGATAAGGAAGACGAACGCTTCGATGGAAAGAATTCTTGCGACGGTTGAGAAAACCTGAATCCTGATTCTTGAGGCTTGGATGTTGGCGACGGCATACGCAACGGTTTTGCCTGAACCGTCGACGATTGGCATGTAGTAACTCAGGAAATAGCCATGCTCACCATTGTGGACGGTGTAAGTGTCAGTCACTCCGTTTTCGAGGAATTCCTTGTATTCCTCTTCGTGAGCGATTGGCTTGCCAAGGTATGAAACGCCATAGTTTAGGTCGAGGACGGTCTTACCGTCGTCTGCCGTGAAGACAAAAACATCCAAGACCTTGTCGCTAGAGATTTTAATTGATTCAATTCCCTCAAACGTATGGATATAGCCATAGGCTTCATTGTTGGCGAGGATCTCATCCTGATGAGACATCCATAGATTCACTTGGTCGCCGTCAATGACATAGGTAACCGCTGACGCATATTGTCTTGCAGTCTCGCCAGCTTCATCGTAAGCGTCTTGGTTATAGGAAAGACCAAGAACGCTCGCAACCGCCATGGCAAGGAGAGCGTAAGCGAACGACATGATCGAGATCATCTTGAAGTCGAGGGAATGGATGGAGATCTTCTGATAGAACTTTCGTTTGACAGGCTGATTCCAAGGAGTCCTCAACATGTAGGTGTTTGGGAAGAAGTCGAGAGCCCTTTCGTTCTTTGGGTAAAGGACGAAAACCAAAAAGACTATGGCCATGGTTATAGTCTTGTCCAAAAGATCATAGAGGCGACTTGAAACATAACTCGCCCAGAACGGCGTCATTCCAAAATTGTTATATAAATCAGCGGTCAGGCTTGGGGTGACGACATCGACTTCCTGCCCATAAAGGAAATATGTGAGAACCGCGCCAAAGCCTCCTCCGATGAATGAGAAGACGAGGATGGCAAGGATGTAACCCCACCACTTCCTGAAGCAGCCGGTCTTCATCATGAGGCCAGCTAGTAAGGCGATGAATCCAGAAATAAACGCGTAGTAAATCGAATCGCCATCAAACACGCAATTGAGGAGATTCGTGCCCATACCGACGACAAGGCCAGGGAAGTATCCTAAAGTACAGCTGACCAAAATCGTTAATATGGTATCAAGGTAAAGCATCACCCCGATGCTGTGAAGGGTGGAACTCGCCAAATAGGATATGCCGAAATTAAGGCCTATCGAAACAACGATAATAAGCCAAGTAAATGGCGAAGTGATAACACTCGCCTTCCGAAAGATCGGATTATTAACCTTCATTACCAATATTATTACATTTATATTTACGGTTTGCTTGAAAAATGCGTTGTTGCTGGCAAAATCCCCTGCAAAACCCTCTTAAAATATTTTTGCAAACCTGAATATCTAGCCCTTTTTGGCAAAACTTGGTATCGTATAGGAGTTTGAGTGCTTCAAACAAGGAGTAACTATGTTAAATATCGAAAATCTCACTAAAACATACGGCGAGAAGAAAGCCGTCGACAATTTAAGCATCCACATCGCCCCAGGCGAAATATATGGCTTCATCGGCCACAACGGAGCGGGCAAGACCACCACTCTCAAGGCTTGCGCTGGCATCCTTCAATTCGATAAAGGCGAAATCACCATTGACGGTGTTTCGATGAAGAAGGATCCAATCGCCTGCAAAAAGAAGATGGCCTACATCCCAGACAACCCAGAACTCTATGACTACATGACCGGTCTTCAGTATCTTGATTTCGTCGCGGACATCTATGGCGTCTCAATCGAAGAAAGAAAAGAGAAGATCCATAAATACGCTTCCGCATTCGAGCTTGAGAAAGACCTTCCAGCCGTCATCTCTTCCTACTCACACGGCATGAAGCAGAAGCTTGCCATCATCAGCGCTTGGATCCATAGCCCAAAGCTCATCATGATGGACGAACCATTCGTCGGTCTTGATCCAAAGGCCGCCAAGCTCCTCAAAGACATGATGAGAGAAATCTGCGATGAAGGCGGAGCCATCTTCTTCAGCACCCACGTCCTTGAAGTCGCTGAGAAGCTCTGCGACAAAGTCGCCATCATCAAAAAAGGCCAGCTCATCCGCTCTGGCACCATGGAAGAGGTCAAAGGCGACGATTCCCTTGAGGATGTCTTCCTTGAGTTGGAGGGTGACAAATAATGATCAAAGCTCTGCTCAAAAAGCAGTTCCTTGAGCTCTTCTCCGTCTTTTTCCGTGGCAAAAACGGGAAAAGAGTAGCTGGAGGGAAGGCTGCTTTATATATCTTCCTCTACGCCATGCTCATCCTCATGGTCGTTGGCTATTCGACCATGTTCGCTCTTGGGCTTGGTGCAACCTATTTTGCGAACCCTGACACTGCCTGGGCCTACTTTGGCATGGGTGCGATCGCCGCGGTCACGATCGCCATCGTCGGCAGCGTCTTCATGACCTATAACTCCTTATATTTAGCGAAGGATAACGAATTCCTTCTTTCTCTCCCGATCCAGTCCTGGAAGCTTCTCTTTGTGAGGCTCTTCGGCGTCTGGTTCGCTGGATTTGCATGGGAAAGCCTTGTCCTTCTTCCGTTCTTCGTCATCTTCTACATCATGGCCCCAGGCCTTGTGACTGCTTTAGGCGTCGTCTTCCAAATCCTTCTTTGGATCGGCCTATCATTCGTCATCCTTTTCATGACCGCCATCCTTGGATGGCTCATTGCCAAAGCCGCCACCCACATGGGCAGATACAAAACCCTAATCATCGTCGTTCTCTTCCTTGCCGGATTCGTCGGCTACATGGTTCTTATCTCCCAGCTTGAAGGCGGAATCGTGGCTCTCTTCGAAGATCCGGAAGCCGTCACGCAAGGACTTGGTGGGTTCATGCCTGCGTACGCATTTGGCAAAGCCTGTTTAGGCAGCCCGCTCTATGGCATCATCTTCTTCATTATCAGCGTCGCTTTGTTCGCTCTTGTTTACTGGGTGCTTACCATCACCTTCAACAAGATCCTCATGTCCAACAACAAAGGCAAAGCCATCACGAGCAACAAACGCCAAGACAAGCAAAAGAGCGTGAATGGAACCCTCATCAAGAGAGAGTTCAAACACTACTTCTCCAACGCGATGTATATCCTTAATTCTTCTTTGGGCTACATCTTCTTGCCGATTGTCGGTATTTTGGCCATAGTGAACCGCGATGCCGTCCAAGTCGCTCTCACGAACTTTGCGCAAGAAACCGCTGCTGGGGATGGTTCTAATCCAGCCGATATCCTGATGATGTTAAAAGCTCTTACCCCAATCGCCGTCTTCTTTGCCGTTGGTTTCCTTGGTGGAACTAGCGTCATCACCGCTCCATCGGTCTCGCTTGAAGGAAAGAGAATCTCAATTCTCCAAGCCTTCCCAATCCATATGAAGCAGGTTCTTTGGTCGAAGATCGAGTTCCACTGCATCATCGCCATGACCTTCACCATCCCAAGCGTCATCTTGATTGGCATTGGCCTTAGCCTTGGAATCGTTGACATCATCGTCCTTGTTCTCCTCTCGGCCGTCATGATCTTCTTCTTCGGTGTGTTTGGCCTTGCTTGCAACCTCAAATACCCGATGCTCAACTGGACGAATGAAAACGTTGCTTTGAAGCAAAGCATGTCAGTTCTCTTCTGCATGCTTGTTGGAATCCTTGCTCCAATCGTCTTCACCCTTCTCTATTTCTTCGTCTTCATCAACTTCCTCATGCCATCCATCTATCTCCTTGTAGTCGCCGTCCTCTTCGGTCTTGTTTCTTGGCTCATTCTTAGATGGCTCAACACCCAAGGCGCGAAGAAATTCCAATATCTCAGCTAAAAGTAGAAAACACTATAAAATAAAGCAATTTGTGAAAGTGGACAGGGAAATGTAAGCCCTTCCACTTTTTCATTTCTTTAGAAATAAAATGTTTTATAATAGTGCCATACAAGGGTTCACAAACCACATTCACATTACTTTTAAGTGTCTGAAGTTTGGCGAATCCATTATTCATTTTTAAAAGGAAGGAAAATTAAAAAATGAAGAAAACCAAATTCCTGTCAGTCGCGGCTTTAGCCCTCGCTTTTGGCTTAGCCTCCTGTGGTGGCCCAGCTGGCGGACAAGAGTCAGGTGCCGAAAGCGCTCCTGCTACCTCTGCAGCTGCTACCTCTGTAGCAAAACCAAAAATCACTGTTTCAGCTGAAGGTGACAAGAAGACCTTAGTCATGGAAGAAACAGTCCAGCTCAGCGCCAAAGAAGGCGACAAGGCCCTCACCGGCGTCGAATGGAAATCATCCGCCGAAGCGGTCGCTACCGTCGATCAGACTGGTAAAGTCACCGCCGTTGCTCCTGGCACAGCTTCCATCTCTGCCTCTTTAGAAGGCTACAACAAAGGCTCGATCACCATCACCGTTACGAGACCTACCCCAACCGCAACTCTTCACTTCGAAGATGCCGATCACGAAGCCGCTGATGGCTGGTGGGGAACTTCCGACGATGGTTGGTCACCAGTTTATGATAGAACCGATGGCAACGCTTCCGATCAGAAGTGCATCGCTCACTTAGACAATGGCGATAAAGAAACCTTAACATTCACCTCTAGCGCCGCTATCAGCGCCGAGCTCGTCATCATGATGGCCAGCTCCGACGGCGTCTCCGATATGTCCGCCGTCATGGACGTCAAGCTCAACAACACCGCTATCGCCATGACTGGCAAAGCCCTTGAATCCACTGGTTCCAACAGCGAATTCAAAGAGTTCTCTCTTGGCACCCAGAACCTCATCAATGGCGACAACGTCTTAGAATTAACCTTCAAGGCCTCTGCCCCATACATCGATGATTTGAATGTCTACTCCAAGCAGCAATCCACCATCGCTGTCAAAGCAGCTCCAGCCAAAGAAAGAATCGAAGTTCAGCTTGAAGCCGAAGCCACTGGCTTAAAAGCCTACATCGGCGAAGAAACCCAGATCACCCTCACCAAGCCAACCGATACCACTGGTGTCACCTACGCCTCCAGCAAGGAATCAGTTGCCACCGTCGACCAGACCGGTAAGATCACCGGCGTCGCTCTTGGCACCGCCAACATCACCATCTCCAAAGCTGGCATGTACTCCACTAGAGTCGAAGTCACCGTCGAAAAGAAAGTCGTCGATGGTGAAATCAGAGTCGAAGCCGAATCCGCAGCCGATATCGGAAGCTTCCACTCCTACACCGACAGAACCTCTGGTATCCAGAATGGCCACTCCGGCGGCGCCTACATCACCGGTTATGACGTCACTGGTCCATTCACTTTGAACTACACCTTCACTTCTCCAAGCGCTCAGCAGATGACTCTTATTATCGCTGGTGCTTCTCACTACCAGATGAGCGAAGACTTTGTCTTCGGCGTCGATGGCATCATCAAGCTCAATAACGAAACCGTTACCTGCCCAGCCGATGCCAAGATCGAATCCAACCAGCAGATGGGTGCTCCAACCGTTGAAGTCACCATCGGTACCGTCAATGTTCTCCAAGGCGAGAACACCTTCGCTATCGAATTCCCAGAGAGAGCCCCTGCTCTTGACTGCTTCAGATTCATGCCTATCACCCAAGCCTAATTGTTAACTGATTAGACTAAGGACCCTCAAACGGGGGTCCTTTTTTCATACTCTTTATTTCTTGATAAACACGCGTATGCACGAAGAAAAAAATTTTTTCTCAATACCTCTTGACACGATATACTATGCGCCATATAGTATTGTGCGTTGGGAGGTATTTCAATGGATGTACAACTAAAACGCGGAATGCTAGATATCTGCGTCTTGGCTTCCTTGCTCCAAGGCGACTCCTACGGTTACATGATCATCAAGGATCTGTCGCCTCACGTCGAGATATCGGAATCAACCTTGTATCCGATTCTCCGAAGACTAGAAGAAATGAGAGCCGTCGAAACCTATTCGATGGAACATAACGGAAGGTTAAGGAAGTATTACGCGATAACGCCTTTAGGGCAAAGAAGAATCCGGGTATTCCTGGATGAATGGAAATCGATGATGGATATATACGCCTACATCGAAGGGGAGATGAAAGTAAGATGAGAAAGAATGAATTCCTAAATGAAATCAGAGGGGCCTTAAGAGGCTACCCTCGCAACGAAGTAGAAAATTCAATCGAGTTCTACTCCGAAATGATCGAAGACCGTGTCGAAAACGGCATGACCGAAGAACAGGCCGTCGCCTCACTTGGCAACATCGACATGATCATCAAGAACATCAAGTTAGATATGCCGCTTAAGTCGGTCATCAGAGAGACCGCCAAAGAGAAGAAAGAGGAAAGAATCCGTGAGAACAAGCACTTGAGTGCTGGAACGATCATCCTCCTCATCCTCGGGGCGCCACTATGGATCCCACTCCTTATCGTGGCGATGTCCCTCTTCTTGGTCTTCTTCATCCTGTTATGGGTCTTCGATATCGTCCTATTCGTGGTCGGTATCGCCTTGGCAGCGAGCTTAGCCGGAGGCATCGTCGGAGGTGTCATGAGCTTCATCGCTGGCAACCCAGGAACCGGAATTGCCTGGATCGGCGCTGGAATCGCCGCTCTCGGAATCGCCATCTTCCTCTTCATCGCTGGAGTCGGGATGGCCAGAGCCAACCTCAGCTTGCTTGGCAGCATGGCCAGAGGCACCAAGCGCAGGATGATTGGCGCTTAATCTAAGGAGGATTCAAGAATGAGAACAACTGGAAAACTTATCTTAGCCGGCACCTTGCTCTTCCTCGTCGGAGGAACCATCGCAGGTGTTGGAACCGCCATCGCCTATAGCAACAAAGAAGGCGAAAACACCAACCTCGTCGACAAACAATACAAAGCCACCGGTGTCGCCGGTGCCCTCAACATCAAGACCTTCTCTGGCAAAGTCGAGCTTAAGAAAGGCAACGTCGAAACCGTCACCATCGACTACAAAGACAGCGAGACCGATCCTCAGATCGACTTCAGCTTCGCCGATGGCGTCCTCACCATGAAAGAAAAAGAAAGGCCATGGTTCAGCTATGTCAACTTCGTCTGGCCATGGAACTTCGAGAAACTCGCCGAAGACGCCACCATCATCACCGTTCCTGCCGATTCCGATATCGACTACAAGCTCGATGTCGCTAGCGGGATGATCAATCTTGAAGGTCTTACCACCACTAAGGGATTCGATCTCGACTGCGCTAGCGGAAGCATCTTCATCAAGGACTGCACCTTTGGTGAGAGCATCGAAATCGATGCCACTAGCGGCACTACAACCCTTGAGAACGTCACCGCTGGCGGCAACCTCGACATCGACGGCGCTAGCGGAACCATCAACATGACCGACATCACCGTTGGCAAGACCGTCGATGTGGACGCCATCTCCGGCAGCATCGTCGGCAAGAACATCAAGTGCGAGAAACTTAAGGCTGACTGCACCTCTGGAAAAATCACCCTTAGCAAAGTCGACGCCGAAAAATCGATCGACATCAGGGCCGTCTCCGGCAGCGTCAACCTCTCTGTGGTCGATGTCAAAGAGAACTACTCCATCAGCGTCAAGAAGACGAGTGGCAGCGCCAACATCGAATCGAGAACCGATGCCTCCGCTCCAAAGAGCATGAGCTTCAACATCACGAGCGGAAACGTCAGCGTCACCTTCGACGACAACAACTAACCAATAGCCCGATAGATGAACCATTCCCCTTTGTGGTTCAGACGGTAAAAAGCCTCCCAATGCAAGAGCTGCGTTAGGAGGTTTTATTTAAAAAACCCTGGCAAAACAGGGTTTTCTTTTTGATTTGCTAGGGTTTTTCATAGACCGGAGCCCTATGGGCGTACGCCTCTAATTTCGCGTCGGTTTGCTCGTTGTATTTCTTGTTCTTGTCTAACGAAGCGATCTTCTTCATATCATCCTCATCGAGCTTGAACTTTAAGATATCGAAGTTGTCTTTGATGTGGTTGACGTTCTTGCTTCCAGGGATGACGGTGAAGCCTTTGTCTAATTGCCAGCGTAACAGAACTTGAGCGTTGCTCACTCCGTGCTTCTTGGCTATCTCGGATATGACAGGCTCATTCAGAAGAGAAGGGTCGCCATGTCCAAGAGGGAACCAACTGACGATTTTTAGACCCTCTTTCTCAACCTGTTTCCTTAGTTCCTTCTGAGGGAAATATGGATGGCATTCGACTTGGATGACCTGTGGTTTGATCTCACAAAAAGAAAGAAGCTCATCAAGCCAATGGCCTTCCATGTTGGAAATGCCGATGGCCCTTGTCTTTCCTTCTTTGTAGGCTTTCTCAATCATCTTGTAACAAGCCTTCCAATCCCCTGCTGGCTGATGGACATAAAGGAGATCGACGTAAGAGACGCCTAATCTCTCTAAGGTTTCTTCGACCGCATTAGGGTTATGGTATTCGGTTGGCCAGATCTTGGTGGCTAAGAAAATCTCTTCCCTAGGGACACCTGATTCTTTAATAGCGCGGCCCACCGCTCTTTCGTTTCCATAGAGGTTTGCCGTATCAACGTGGCGGTATCCCATCTTAAGTGCTTCTCTCACACCTCTTTCAGCATCAGGAGGTTCAATAAGAAAAGTGCCTATGCCAAGGGTTGGCATGACCACGCCGTTATTGAGAATGACTTGTTTCATATGTTTCTCCTACTAGCTAAATACTACCAAAAAGAAATGAATCATAGAAACGCATCAATGCTGGCCTGTTTTCAGGAGACCAATTGATGAAACCACCAAAATATTTTACAATTTTATTGTATCCATCAGCAGACTATCGGCGGTATGAACTGCCAAAGCAGTCGACCATGCGCAGGAAAACGATAGGACACTCTGACGGATGCCGCAGGATTGGACGTGTTAGGGTCCTGCGTTGTGGGAAGCATCGCCCAGAAGGCGGTTTAGATGCGCGGCAAAGAAATGCCAGTAGCGACCACCGCCCACGCTCCACACGGGTTAGCGATAATTCGAATCAGAGGCCATCCAACGAAGGATGAAACACCATCAGCCATGGTCGATAGGGATATCGGCAGTTGGCTTTGAAAAGGTGTTTTAGGTTGGATGGCTTTTTTCCTTCTTAAGGTGCCTTGTCGATCGTAACGGGAGGAATAAAGAAATGGAAAGATTCGATCAAAAAGTTTTATCCATACTTGATGACGACTATCAAAATTGGATTACGGATTTAAAGAAAAGATACAGGCAGTCTCAAATCAAGGCAGCGATCCATGTTAACAGCGAGCTCATACGTTTTTATTGGTCGCTTGGCAGAGACATCATCAGGATGAAAGCCGTTTCTAGATGGGGAAGTGGATTTTATAACTCCCTATCGAAAGATCTGAAAGAGCATTTTAAAGATGGAAAAGGTTTTTCTCCAACAAACCTAAAGTACATGAGGCAGTTTTATGAATTGTTCCCAGAAAACGAAAATCGTCAACAAGCTGTTGACCAAATATTTGCCATACCCTGGGGGCATTTGGTCGTAATTACGGCTTCCTCGCACGGAAACCAAAACAAAGCGCTTTTCTACATCAATAAAACCATCGAAAACGGATGGTCTCGTTCTATGTTGGGAATTTATCTCGACACAAATCTCTATGAGAGGCAAGGAAAGGCGATAAACAATTTCGAAACCACCATGCCAAAGGAAGAGAGCGATCTAGCCGTGGACATAACAAAAGACCCATATTCTTTTAACTTCTTGTCTCTAGATAAGGACTATTCAGAGAAAGAATTAAAAGATGCCCTCATCGACAACATCCAACGTTTCCTTTTGGAGTTAGGAACAGGATTTGCCTACATGGGAAAAGAGTACCGCTTAGTTGTAGGCAACACCGAACAATTTATCGATATGCTCTTCTATAACACGAAGGTCCATGCCTATGTTGTCATCGAGGTTAAAACAACCCCTTTCAAACCAGAGTACACTGGGCAGTTAGGAACGTATGTCGCCGCCGTGAATCATCTCTTAAAAAGTGAAACGGACGCAAAAACGATTGGGATCCTGGTCTGCCGGGAGAAAGATGAACTGCTAACCCGCTACGCCATTGAGTCTTCTTCTCAGCCGATAGGCGTTTCATCCTTCGAATTATCAAAACTTATACCAGAGAATTTCAAAGGCACGCTCCCATCAATCGAAGAACTCGAGAAAGAACTGTCTTTCAAAACAAAAGAATCATAACAACGCAAAAAAGAAAAAGTTGATGTTCTCCATCAACCGTTCTTGTGTTTTTGGTGCTCGAGACCGGACTCGAACCGGTACGCTTTTGAGGGCGAGGGATTTTAAGTCCCTTGCGTCTACCATTCCGCCACTCGAGCAGCTGTCATTTCCTAGGTCCCAGATAAAGAAATAGGTTCCCGCCATAGGAACCAATCATAAGAAGTAAATTTGGTCCCCCGTGTGAGGCTCGAACTCACGACCCCTTGATTAAAAGTCAAGTGCTCTACCACTGAGCTAGCGGAGGATGGCTGGGGTGACTGGGATCG
>JAFZUD010000033.1 GCA_017618495.1 Bacilli bacterium
GAGAGCGACCTCTATAACAACGGCATCGTCGACGTCTCTTACCGCTATCCGAACATGTACGTCGTCCGCCCTCAGTTCTTCCTTCCAATCATCGCTCTCTTAGATGCGGCGAGCAAAAAGAACAGCAAGGCTTTAGCCCTCATCGAAGAAGAAAGGCAAAGGAATATCGACGTCACGAACTTCGAGCAGAAGCTTAGTGACTTCCAAGCTGCCTTCGGAAAGAACTATGACCTTGCGACGCGTCAGTTCAATGATGCGATCGCTGAGATTGATAAGACCATCGATCATCTTCAGAAAGTGAGAGAAAGCCTCACTAAATCCGGAAACAACCTTCGCCTTGCAAATGACAAAGCCCAGGACCTTTCCATCAAGAGGCTCACCAAAGATAGTCCAACCCTCAAAGCCAAGTTCGAGGCTATCTACACTGAGGATAAGTAAAGACAAAAAAAGAGAAGGCACCGCACGGGTGCCTTTTTCTTTTGCTTTCAGCAAAGCGATAACCTAGAATGATTTTCATGAACAAACAAAAAGAATCACTTCAACGGCAGCTTTTGCACCGTAATTTCCATATCCCGAACCGTCTATACAACTGGTTCTACCATCTCATCATGGTGGACATCCAGCTTAAGAAACATAACCCAGTCGTCCATAGGATCGATGATCCTCGCACCGAGAAAGAAGGGGCCATCGTCCTTTGGAACCATCTTTCGAGACTCGACCACTCATACATCCAGGCCGTCATGTATCCTCGCCCATTCAACATGGTCGCCGGATATTGCGAGTTCTTCAGAAGCCACCTCCAGTGGGCCTTCAAGAGGATGAGCATCCTCCCGAAGAAGAACTTCTGCGTCGATGTCTTTGGCGTCAAAGCCATCCTTTCGATCATCAAGAAGAAAGGCATTGTCACGATGTCCCCAGAAGGACTTGCCTCCGTCACCGGCATGAACGAGAACCTCATCGAAGGTGTGGGCAAACTCATCAAGCACTGCAAGGTGCCTGTCTATTTCGCGAGATTCGATGGACAGAGCCTCGTCGCTCCAGTCTTCTCTAAGTATTACAGGGAAGGCGGTAGAAGCGAGGTCACCGTCTATAAGATGTTCAGCAAAGAGGATATCATGACCCTCTCCCCAGAAGAGATCGAAGACAAACTCAGGACCGAATTCGGCCATAACGATTACGAATACCAAGAGAAGAACCATTTCAAATGGGACACCAAAGGGCAGGGGTGTGATGGAATGCATGACATCTGCTATAAGTGCCCTTCCTGCGGAGAAGAGTTCCATATGCATGGCGAAGGCGACGTCATCAAGTGCGACGCCTGCGGATTCGAAGCCAAATGCAACGAATACCTTGAGCTCGTCCCAAACAAAGAAGTCAAAGACATGCCTAAATACCCTTCCGATTGGGTCATCATGGAAAGGAAAGACATCATCAGGCAAATCAGAGAGAACCCTGATTTCTCTTTCTCCTTCAAGACCACGATCGGCATTCAGCCTCCAGACCATTACGTCAAGAGCAAGGACCATGCCGCAGAGGTGGTAGGGGAAGGCACCTTCACTTTGGACCACAAAGGAATGCACTACGACGGAACGAAGTTAGGACAGCCATATCACATTGACCTTAGCTATGAGGTCTATTACCGTCTCATCTTCGAAGTGAACACCCATATGTTCGCCTTATATATCGATGACGAATACGTCGAATTCCTCCCTGAAGAGCCAGTCGCTTTCAAGGCCGATCTCATCTGCTCAGAGATGAATAGGCTTCACTTCAAGACCTGGTTACCTCTTGAGAGAGACAAATATCTTTACGAATAAGTGCGGTGATTTCGAGATGCCAAGCCTTCAGCTCATATCTTGCGTACGTTATAACGTTCGTATATAATATGAGCACAAAGGAGGAAAACGATATGTCCATCACCAATGTCACAGCTTTGCGCAAAAACCTTTATGGCACCGTCGAAAACGTCGCCCAATACAACGAAGCGGTAACCGTCACATCCAAATCAGGAAATGTCGTTATCCTTTCCGAGTCAGAGTACAACTCCATGATAGAGACGCTTTATCTCATGTCTGCCCCTGGCGTATACGAGGAGCTTATGAGAGCGAAAAAAGCCGATCCTTCCGAATACGAGGACTACGATCCTGACGAGGAATGGTAAGATGTGGTCGGTCAAACTTAGTAAAAGAGCGATCAAGGACAAAGAACTCCTTAAAGGGGCAGGTCTTGCAGAAAAAGCAAAACAACTCCTCAAAGTTCTTATCAACAACCCATTTCAAAACCCTCCCTCCTATGAAAAACTCGTTGGCGATTTTGCGGGATTCTATTCGAGGAGAATCAATAGGAAGCACCGCCTCATCTACCGTGTGGACGAATCAAACTTGATCGTCTACGTCGATTCGATGTGGTCACATTACGAGAGATAGCAAGCCCATCACCAATGTTTTGGTGGGGCTTTTCTTTTGAGAGACAAATATCTTTACGAATAAAGGAAAATGGGAAGCGGTGGCTTCCTTTTTTCGTCAATTTAAGCAAAAAGTTAAAAAATAATTATTGAAGTAAAATATCGTGATTTCGCTATCCACATAACCCAGCGTATCAAAATCCATATTAATTCGGTGTTGACAAGGTTTTTTCTCGCGCGTATAGTTCAACCCGTACGCTGAAGTGGGGGAACCCTCTTCTAGCGACTAGAGAAAAAGGAGATTGCAAAGAATGCCAACAATCAACCAACTCGTCCGCTCCGGTAGAAAGAATCTCGTCAAGAAGTCTAAGTCACCAGCCTTAGGCAAGAGATGGAATTCCCTTGAGAAGAGCGAGACCAACCAGCCAAGTGCCCAGAAGCGCGGCGTCTGCACCCGTGTCGGCACCATGACTCCTAAGAAGCCAAACTCCGCTCTTAGAAAATATGCCCGTGTCCGTTTGAGCAACGGATACGAAGTCACCGCCTACATCGGCGGCGAAGGCCACAACCTTCAGGAACACAGCACCGTCATGATTCGCGGTGGCCGTGTCAAAGATCTCCCAGGCGTCAGATACCACATCATCCGTGGCTGCCTTGACTGCGCTGGAATCGAAGCCCGTCGTCAGGGACGTTCCCTCTACGGAACCAAGACCCCAGAAAAGGGCAGCAACTAAGGAGGAAAATGAACAATGTCACGCAAAGGTAAAATCGAAAAACGCGATGTCCTCCCGGATCCAGTTTATAATTCAAAGCTCGTCACCCGTCTCATCAACCGCGTCATGTACGATGGCAAGAGAGGAACCAGCCAGACAATTATCTACAATTCCTTCAAGCTCATCGAAAAGAAGACCGAAAAGCCAGCCATGGATGTCTTCGCTACTGCTATCGCGAACATCATGCCAGAGGTTGAGTTAAAGGTCCGCCGTATCGGCGCTGCCAACTATCAGGTCCCAGTCGAGGTTTCCTCTGAGAGAAAACAGACCCTCGGACTCAGATGGCTCGTCACCTATAGCCGCCTCCGTGGTGAGAAGACCATGGAAGAGAAGCTTGCCGGTGAAATCATCGATGCTGCCAACGGCGCTGGTGCCGCTGTCAAGAAGAAAGAAGACGTCCACAAGATGGCCGAGGCCAACAAAGCCTACGCGCACTATCGTTGGTAAGGGAGAAGCAAGATGGCCGAGAACCTTATCAAGGAAAGCGACGTTTACGACCTTCCCCACACTAGAAACATCGGTATCATGGCCCACATCGATGCCGGTAAAACCACAACTTCCGAACGTATCCTTTATTACACCGGACGTACCCACAAGATCGGTGAGGTTCATGAAGGCACCGCCGTCATGGACTGGATGGTCCAAGAGCAGGAGAGAGGCGTTACCATTACCGCTTCTGTCACTACCGCTTTCTGGAAAAACCACCGTATCAACATCATCGACACTCCTGGGCACGTTGACTTCACCGTTGAAGTCGAACGTTCACTCCGTGTCTTAGACGGCGCCGTCACCGTTCTTGATTCCAAGAATGGCGTTGAGCCTCAGACCGAAACCGTCTGGCGTCAGGCCGACGGATTCCACGTTCCAAGGATCGTCTTCTGCAACAAGATGGACGCCATCGGTGCGGACTTCTTCATGTGCTTAGACACCCTCAAAGAGCGTCTTGGCGTCAAATATGCCGCCTTCCAGCTCCCAATCGGACGTGAAAGCCAGTTCATCGGCGAGGTCGACCTCGTTGGCATGAAGGCTTACTACTACACCCAAGACAAGGATCAGCCACCGGTAGAGAAAGAGATTCCAGACGATCTCAAAGACCAGGCCGCTGATTACCACCAGAGACTTCTCGAAGCTCTCGCCGAATACGACGAAGAGTTCATGATGCAGGTCCTTGATGGTCAAGAACCAAGCGTCGAAGACATCAAGAGAGTCGCCCGTAAGGCCGTCCTTACCGCCGAATTCTTCCCAGTCTTCTGCGGAACCGCCTTCAAGAACAAAGGCGTCCAGCTCCTTCTCGACGCTGTCATCGACTACCTCCCATCCCCACTTGATATCCCAGGTGAGAAGGGAACCAAAGGTAGCGAGGAATACACTTGCAAAACCACTGACGATGCCCCATTTGTTGGCTTAGCCTTCAAGATCGCAACCGACCCATTCATCGGCCGTCTTGCCTTCGTCCGTGTCTACCAGGGCCAGCTCAAAGCCGGTTCCTACATCTATAACAGCTCCCGTGGCGTCCAAGAGCGTATCGGCCGTTTGGTCCTTATGCACGCCAACCACCGTCAGGAAGTCAGCGTTCTCCACGCTGGTGAACTCGGTGCCGTCGTCGGTCTCAAAGCGACCACTACCGGTGACACCCTCTGCGATGTCAGCGAGAAAGTCGTCCTTGAATCCCTCACCTTCCCAGAGCCTGTTATCGAAGAGGCCGTCGAGCCAAAAACCAAAGCCGACCAGGAGAAGATGTCCATCGCCCTTCAGAAACTCGCTGAAGAGGACCCAACCTTCCGTGTCCACACCAACGCCGAAACCGGTCAGACCATCATCGGCGGTGTCGGTGAGCTCCAGCTCGATGTCCTTATCGACCGTATGAGACGTGAATTCAACGTTTCCGTCAACGTCGGTCGTCCACAAGTCAACTACCGCGAAACCATCCGCAAAGAAGCCGAAACCCGTGGCAAATACATCAAACAAAGTGGTGGCCATGGTCAGTACGGCGACGTCGCCATCAGATTCGAACCAAACCCAGGAAAGGGCTTCGAGTTCGTCGATGCGACCGTTGGCGGATCCGTTCCAAAAGAGTTCATCAAGCCAACTCAGCAAGGCTTGGAAGATGCCTGTGGAAGAGGCCTTATCGCTGGCTTCCCAGTCATTGACATCAAAGCTACGCTTTTCGATGGAAGCTACCACGATGTAGACTCCTCGGAAGCTGCTTATAAGATCGCCGCTTCCATGGCTCTCAAAGAAGCCGCTTCGAAGTGCGATCCAATCA
>JAFZUD010000034.1 GCA_017618495.1 Bacilli bacterium
CTGTTTTTATTAATGGCCCGCCCGAGCCGACTCGAACGGCTGGCGTTTCGCTTAGGAGGCGAACCCTCTATCCATCTGAGGTACGGGCGGAGCATCCGAAGAGTCTTTTAACTCTTAGGCGAGAAAGATTATAGAACAAACTCAGCCAGAATACTTCTCAATTTGTTTATAGAGGTGCGAGAAATAACAAAAAACCCTGTTTTTGCACAGGGTTTTTGACTATTTTAGTCTTGTTTTGCTTTCGCTGCTTTGAATTCGTCAACCATATGCTTTAGGTCACGATAGACTTCATATGGGTGATCGATGTTACGGAAGGCGTAGGCTGCTGTTCTGCCATTTCTTGTATAGATGACAGGGGAAGCGGAGGAACCGAATGTTATGGTGCCTGGGTTATCGCTTCCTTTCATTAAACGATCCAAGAAGTTTACGTTGACCATAAGGCCGCCAATCATTTCGAAGTCGAGTGTGGCGTAATCGACACCGATGAATCCTCTTCTGATAAGAATCCTTTTATTCGTGTATGCATAGAAGGTTTTCTTATAGCTCATATTTAGACCCACCCAAGTTGTAATTATGCCAAGCAATATTAGACCTCCAAAAACGGTCAATTCGATGATGAGCGGTGTCGACGTGCCGTATTCAGCAAAACTTTCAATCGCCATACCAAGCGGAACGGCCATGGCAAGGATAGGAATGAGCGCAAGCAGGGTATAGGCCAACCCACCGAGATGGACATACCTCGTTTTGTTTGGCTTGATTACCTTTATGATTTCTTCATCTTCCTGAAGAATAGGGGCGAACAACTCTTTGTTTTCCATTTTGATACTCTCCTTTCGAGCAAGGATAGTTTATACAAGAAATTCACACAATTCAAGAAAATTCAAAAGAATTCATTTTGTTTCAAATCGGTATCGATGAAACCTTCAAAACTAGTGCTATAATTTGTTAACATCCTTAGGATGGAGGAGGACAACACATGCCTTGTACAACAATATTAGTCGGTAAGAAAGCGAGCTACGATGGCTCGACCATGATCGCCAGAAACGATGATGGCAGATTTGACACAAAGAAATTGGTCGTGGTTCATAACCAGCCAAAGAAATACGTTTCCAAAATCGCTCATCTTGAGATTGAGCTTCCAGAAAACCCTCTCTCATATACGAGCACACCAAATGTCACCACTGACAAAGCTGGTATTTGGGCCGCTAACGGCATCAACAGCGAGAACGTCGCCATGACCGCCACTGAAACGATCACGAGCAACGCCCTTGTTCTTGGCGCTGACCCATATGTTGTATATAAGAAAGCCGAGAAACGCGGCCAGAAAGATATCCCAGGCGGACTTGGCGAGGAAGACCTCGTTGTCGTCACCCTTCCATATATCCACTCCGCTAGGGAAGGCGTTATCCGCTTAGGCCAGCTTCTCGAGAAATACGGAACCTATGAGCCAAACGGCATTGCCTTCAGCGACAAAGATGAGATCTGGTGGCTTGAAACCATCGGCGGTCACAACTGGATGGCCAGAAGAGTCAAAGACGATGAATACGTCATCATGCCAAACCAGCTCGGTATCGATTATTTCGATTTTGAAGACGCTTATGGAGAGCAGAAGGAATTCATGTGCTCCAAAGGTCTCAAAGAGCTTACTGAGAAATACCATCTCAACCTCAACCAAGGCGATAAGTTCAACCCACGTTTAGCTTATGGTTCCCATAGCGATGCCGATCACGTCTATAACACTCCACGCGCTTGGTATATGGCGAGATTCTTCAATCCTCGCACCTATAAGTGGGAC
>JAFZUD010000035.1 GCA_017618495.1 Bacilli bacterium
ACAACTGCTACAACGAACTCGATGATTTGCCAAAGCATCTTCTAGATGAGATCTCCCACTTCTTCAAGCACTACAAAGAGCTTGAGTACAACAAAGAGACCATCATCGAAGGATATAGCAACGCCGAGGCCGCCAAAGAAGCCATCGCCGCCGCCAGAAAACGCTACGACGAGAAGTTCCTAGACAGATAAACCTTTTATTAAAATAAAAAGGACGCGCGATTGCGTCCTTTTTTCTTTATTCGAGCTCGATGGTCGCCGGTGGTTTGGTCGTGAAATCAAAGAGCACACGGTTAACGCCTCTGACCTCATTGACGATCCTATCGGCAACGAGGGTGAGAAGCTCATATGGGAGTCTCGTTGGTTTGGCGGTCATGAAGTCATCGGTATCGACAGCACGGAGGACGACGGAGTAATCATAGGAACGCTCATCGCCTTTGACGCCAACGCTCTTCATGTTCGAGAGGGCGGCGAAATACTGAGCAGGTTTGATGTCGGTCTTGGCGATTTCCTCTCTGAAGATATAGTCGGCTTCCTGGACGATTCTGACTTTGTCAGGAGTGACTTCGCCAACGATACGGGTGGCAAGGCCTGGGCCTGGGAATGGCTGTCTTTCGACCAAGGTCTTTGGAAGGCCGAGGAAGTATCCGACTTCACGGACTTCATCTTTGAAGAGCTCATCAAGAGGCTCGACTAAACCAATGAATGGAAGGTCCTTAGGAAGTCCTCCAACGTTATGGTGGCTCTTGATGGTGGCGCTGGCGCCTAAACCGGATTCAACGCGGTCAGGATAGATGGTGCCTTGGGCAAGATATGCGCCATTTGCCACATCTTTCAAAGCCTCACCGAAACAATCGATGAAGGTTTTGCCAATGATTTTACGTTTTTGCTCTGGCTCATTGACGCCCGCTAAGCGGCCAAGGAAGAGGTCGCCTTTGTTGAGGCGGTTGAACTGGAGGTCGAAGCGGCTCTTGTCTCCGAAGACGGCTTCGACTTCGTCACCTTCGTTTTTGCGCATTAAGCCATGGTCGATGAAATAGCAGATGACTTGGTTGCCAAGGGCTTTCTCAAGGAGGGCGGCCGTGACGGCGGAATCAACGCCGCCAGAGAGAGCACAGATGACTTTGTGGTCGCCGACTTTTTCTTTGATCTCTTTGACCTTTTTGTTGACGAAGTAAGAGGAGTCCCACTCCTGCTTGGCACCGCAGACATTGAGGACAAAGTTCTCAAGCATCTTGAGACCTTGCTCAGAATGGGTGACTTCTGGGTGGAACTGGACGGCATATAAATGCTTCGCTTCATTTGAGAAAGCGGCATTTGGGCAGGTATCGGTTGAAGCGGTCCTCGTGAAGCCCTCTGGGAGCTTGTTCACCTGGTCACGGTGGCTCATGAAGACGCTTAATTCAGGTTTAACGGATTCAAAAATATCGCTCTTGTTATTGATGTGGAGGCCAACAGGTCCATATTCGCCTTTCTCAGCGGTTCCGACCTCGCCTCCAAGGAGATGGGCCATGAGCTGGGCGCCATAGCAGATGCCAAGGATCGGTTTGCCAAGCTCGAAGACCTTCTTGTCGATGGTTGGGGATCCTTTCGCGTAGACGGAGTTTGGTCCGCCAGTGAAGATGATGCCTTTGACATCAGGATCAGAAAGAACAGAGAGGTCATGATTGAATGCTAAGATCTCGGAATACACCTTGAACTGTCTCACGCGACGGGCGATGAGCTGGTTGTATTGACCACCGAAATCGAGAACGATAATTTTTTCCATGCCCAACATTATCGACTTCCTTCTTTTTCTTGAAAAGAACATTGTGAAAAAATTTTAAAAGTCCTCACATTTTGGCCGTTTTTTCGCCTCTTTTTGCGAGCGCTTCCTTTTTCGGTAAATCGGTAAGGAAAATCGTTGGTGGTTATATTTATATAAAAAACAACTTTTTTTCTAGTAAAAGGGCGAATTATTGGGGTACTATGATAGCATGGGAACTTTTGTGAAAAATAATCCCTAAGAAACACAGGAAGGACAAATTTTTATGTCAACAAAGTACAACTTCAAACGTGAAGAAATTGGTGCTGCTTCGCCCCAATACTATTCCAGACTCAGATCAACCATCGAGGCCGCCTTCTACCGCAACAATGTC
>JAFZUD010000036.1 GCA_017618495.1 Bacilli bacterium
TCTAAGAATGACGACGAATTCGTCTCCGCCGACGCGGTAGACTTCGTCATCGGCAAAGGCTTCGGAGATGACTTCTGCGCATCTTGTGAGAACGATATCGCCGGTCGCGTGGCCATAATGGTCGTTGACCTCTTTGAGGAAGTTGACGTCGAGCATGACGACGCCGAAGTTGGCGGCACCGCTCTCGATGTCTTGGTCAAGGGCGTCTATGGTTTTCGAATAGGAAGCACTGTTCCTGACCTTGGTGAGATGGTCATAGTAGGCCATGCGCTCTAAGAGAGCGTGCTGGCTTTGGAGTTCGCTTAAGCCAAGTTCGAGAGCGCGAGTAAGGTCGCCGACCTCGTCTTTGCCAGCCTTCGGGAATTCGACCTTCGAGTTGACGTTCGTGCTAAGGGATCTAGCGACTCTCGCTAATTGTCTTAATGGGCTGTTGATCCTGTGGGCGATGATCGCGCTCACGGCAACGAAGAGGAGAGCGAAGCCCATCGTGATGAGAATCATCGTGTTGATGGCGCTGTCCCTGACTTCGAAGATTTCGTCATATGAGTCGCAAAGGATGAGCTTCATGCCGTTTCTTAAGGTGACGAAGACCATGACCCTATCGAGATCGTGATAACGATAATGGATGACTTTGTTCTCGGTCTTCTCCGAATTCATGAGCTCCTCGTTTGAGATGATGAGATCGGCTTCATCACCATGGTGCTCATCATTCGTGCTCTCTGGGTGGTAATGGATCTTGCCATCGCCGGATTTGAGATACATGTAACCGGAGGACTTGTATTTGATTTGGTCAATTTCATCAAGGAAATCGTGGAAGTTGATGTCGATGCCTAAGACGGCGACAACATCATCACCACAGTAAACTGGGGTGACATACGAAAGCATGACGTCTTTGATTGAACCGTCGTAGTGAGGCTCCATCCATAAGGCGTGACCTTCTTCGAGAGGTGTCGTGTACCAAATGGTGTCCGCCTCCTCGGTGGCTTGCTGGATCTGGGTGATTGGGAGTTCGCTGAAGGAACCGCTCTCGTTTCTTGAGTAGAACATTCCCTCTTCGAGATTGCCTTCCCCTGTTATATCGACCGTGTAATGGAAATAGACGTCGTTGGAGTTAGGAATCTCCTCGCAGGTGAAAAGAAGGAGGGATTCGATTCTCGAAAGGATTGATTCTCTATGGGCTTGGGAGTTTTTGAGATCGTCAGCGCTGCCCGCTTCCCTTGCGACGAAGTTCGAAAGGGAGTTGACGCTTGTTTCGACGGAAGAGAGCATCGCGTCATACTCCGTTCCTTTGTCGGCGCAAAAAAGATTCATCTCTTCGGTGGCAAACTTATCAAGGGTGGTGCCAAGATGGAAGTACGTGAAAACCGAGATGCCGGTTGCAATGCAAAGGGCCGAGGCCAAAATCAAAGCGCTGATCTTGGTGTTTATGGAAAATAGCCATCTCGTTTTCTTCTTTTCCATGGAAAACCTATCTGTCCTCAATGAATGTAATGTAACGCAACTTTACTAAGTTGTTAAATGTTTTTGGTCTTTTTGTCCTCTTTTTTCGCTTTTCTTTAAGATGAGGGAGCAGGGAATGTGTTTTTGAAAATTTACATTGCTATAATGGGAAAGGAGGTAAAAGCAATGAACATTCTCCACGCAATATCACGCGCCAGAATCAAACCAGAGAGCTTCCTCGCCTGCGTTGAAATCCCTGCTGGCAGCAAAAACAAATACGAGCTCGACAAAGAATCGGGCGCCCTTATCCTTGACCGCATCCTTTATACGGCCACCCAATATCCACAGAACTACGGTTTCATCCCAAGGACCTGGGGTCTTGATCACGACCCTCTCGACGTCCTTGTCCTTTGCA
>JAFZUD010000037.1 GCA_017618495.1 Bacilli bacterium
AGGAAGTCCCTGTTGATTTCAAAGCGAACGCTTTCCAAAGATTCGTCTCCGGTGTCTTGAAAATCTTCCGCGTTCTCTTGTAACTTCCTTACATTGTTGCCAAATATTTAGATGGCAGGTTAAAATATAGAAGAGTCCTCACCAACACTTTAGGGTTATAAGTTGTAAGGGGCTCTTTTTTCTTTTTCCCTCTGTTTATTTTCGATGCATTCGCTTTGTCAGAGATTTGAGCTACAATAAGATCAGAAGAACGGAGTCCTCGCAAGCACTTTACGGTGGTAGCTTAGGAGGCTCTTTTTATTACTATAAGTCGCTCATTATCAGGCATATTCACTTTGAAAAATTCGAGTTATAATAAGACCATAAGAACGGAGTCCTCGCAAGCACTTTATGGTTGTTGCCTAAGAGGCTCTTTTTATTTTACTAGCCAGGCCAATAAGGATAATAAGAGACAAATCAGAGCGATCTTAAGAAGGCTTGCGTCTTCTTTTTGAAGGTCTTTCATTGGACATCACCTCGCTTTCCGTGCTGGGATTGCGAGGGCCCGTTCCGAGTTTTAACGGCTTTGCTTTGCCACTTTATATATAGTGGCGATTTTCTATTTTTTCAGAAAAACACAAAAAAGCGCCTCCCTTTTTGAGGGAAGCGCTATATAGGAGCGATTTACTTAGTCAAGAAGATGGTTATCAAGGATGACCTTGCCATAAGCCATGCCTAAGCGGAGAGAGCTCTTGACGTTGTAGTGCATGTTGTCACCACCAGGGTTGCCTGGTTTAAGCTCATTCTCAGCGGTTGGCTCTTCGTTGCCATAGATGTCGACGATGTAGTTGTTCTCGGCGCTGTCAGCGAATTCTTGTTTGACGGCGTTCATATCTTTGGAGGTCTGAGCGCCCCAAGCGGTGCCGCTGCCCTGATAGATCATTCCATCGACGAAGGCGATGTTCTCGCCATCTTCGTCTTTGGCGTATTCGGCGAAGTCGTTTCTGAAGAGCTCGACCATGTCGCCAAGACGCTGCTTGTATTTGGCGATCTTCTCAGTGGCGGAATCGCTTTCGCCCTGGTGCCATAACCAACCTTTGATGACTGGGTTCCAGCCAGCTTCTTTGATGAGCTCAAGGTTGTTCTCGATGAATGGCTTGCAGAAGGTGTGATACATGTTGATCTCTGGCCATTCGCCGTTGGCGTCCTTGACTGGCCAGTTGTAATCGGTTCCACCTTGTTCGAAGCCACTGCCACCGGAAGCCATCTTGATGAAGTAGATTGGTTTCTCAGCGGTTGCTTCATCTTTTAAGGCGTAAGCCATGCCAAGCTCTGGGCCCATCTTGGAGGAGTTAAGACCCATACCGGTTTTGGTTGGGAGGAACTTGCCTTTGAATCTCTCGGTGGTGTTCGTGGCGTTGACCTGGGTGTTGCCATCGAGGTTGTTGTGGTTGAGCTGGCCATATCCGGCGCAGTAAAGGGAGGTCTGGACGGATTCGACACCGGTTTCGGTGAGGACTTCAGGATCTTCTAAGCCCATCTCTTCGAAAGCCTGGGCGATGAGGTCGGTTGAGCCACTTTTGAAGGAAGTGTTTCCTTCCATGTTGGATTGACCAGAGAGAACGAAGACGGAAACGGCGTTTGGGTCTTCCTCTGGTTCACTTGACTCTGGGGCTTTTGAGGAGGTGGCTGGGGTATTGGCACAAGCGGTCAATCCCATGGCCAAGGCAGCCAAAGTCAAAGACATAAGTTTATTTACGCTTTTCATGATGTTTTCTCCTAATTGAAAACGCTTTCGCTTATTTTACTTAATAGCGAATTAATAGACAAGATTCTTTAAGAATCATCTTACTTGTGGGGATTCTTTTGGGCGCCTTTCGTGCAAAGGCCAATGGTATTGAGCATAAGAACCCCAAAACCGATGAAGAAGACGATGTAGTTGATGATGCAGAACAAAACGATCCACAAGAAGAAAGTGGTGACAATGAAAATAACCATGAGGGAAGCGCAGATGGCGATAGGTATCCACCAACGAAACGCAACCCGGCAGCCGTAGCGGCTTTTCGCAAAGAAAACGTTCATGAGGACAAGGGAACCAAGGTAAATGCCGATAGGGACACATGCGGCAATGAAGAAGTCCAGCCACTCAGTCTTATCGCTTCCGTTATAGAAGAGGACGCCTCGCCCTAAAAACCCTGAAAGGATAGGGAATCCGATATAAAGAAGCATCACCAAAGCCAAGATGAAAAAGAGAATGGAATAATAGAAATAATTCCTTTGTCGTTCTGCGTCAGTCATTAGGGTTCCTCAAATATTCCTAGGTTTTCTTCCTGCGACATTCTTGGGATTCTCTTTGTCGTAGGCGATTTTGCAAAGGATGAAGGCATTGACGAAAAGAGCCTCAAAGCCAAGCCAGCAGACGAAAGCGTTTAGGTG
>JAFZUD010000038.1 GCA_017618495.1 Bacilli bacterium
GCATCACCATCATGGCGGGCTTTGATGAGGATCCAGCCAAAATCGGCACTTTCACGAACGGCAAGAAGATCCTCGATATGAAGGAGCTTCCTCGTTATATCAAGGACTATAAAGCCCACATCGTCATCCTTACGGTTCCGGCTAATGTCGCTCAAAAAGTCACTGACTTCGCAGTTAAATCAGGAGCCAGAGCCATTTGGAACTTTGCTCCAATCCATATCAATGTTCCAGCAGGAGTCGTCATCGAAGACGTCAACATGGCATCTTCCTTAGCCGTCCTCTGGCATAGATATCTCAACTTAAAGAATATCGACTAGTTGTTTTTGAAATGATATAGGCCGATCGATACGGCGTTATCAAGGTTAAGCGAATCAATTTCACTTGATTGGGCGATTATCAAAGGATCGCCCTTTTTTAAATATTCGGCAGGAAGTCCGGTAGCCTCATTGCCGAAGACCAAAGAATATGGCTCTTGTTTCTTGGCTTCTCTTAATTCCGTCTTGGCCTGAAGCATGAACGGATAGAGGTGGTGGTTAGGGAATTCCTTTTCGTATTCCTCAAAAGAGGAATAATAGCGGAAAGGTAAAGAGAAGATGGCGCCCATCGAGGAACGGACGCATTTAGGATCGAAGCAATCGGCTGCCGGTTTGATGATGGCGATACCACCGATCTCGAAAGCGGCGCCTGACCTCAATATGGTTCCGAGGTTACCCATATTGGAAGGATTAACGAGGACAAGGTGATTCTTCTTCTCGTCTAATTTGGATTCGAACTTCATGAATTCACCGATGGCCATGACGTTGTCTTTTCCAGATAAGGCGGTGAAGATTTTTTCATTATTCAAAATGACAGGGATTTTGGCTTCCCTGGCCAAAGAAACAAGCTTGTCAAAAGTCTCGTCCCTTTTCTGTTTTGGGTTAATATACACGCGTTTTGCCACGGATTTTTTGCGTTTGAGCATCTCAATCGTGAGGGTTGTGCCTAACGCGTAAGAGGTATCGTTGTTCTTGCTATATTTTTCCACCCCTAAATTATAGCGACATTTTTCGGAAAATGAGCCTCTTCCTCTCTATATGAAAGTAGGAGGTCAAAATATGGATAGAGATCCAGTCAGAATAGGTCGCATCAACATCAAAGTCGAAAAAGCCCTCGGATACGATTTCGGGGAGAACATCTTTTGCTACATCAGCGAAGAGAAACTGAGGGAATTCGCTTCAAGGTGGCCAAGCGGTTACCTTAAGAAAGTGGAGGAGTCCGCTCACATAATGAAGAACCCTCTCTATGTCGGCATCGATACGAAGAACAAGAGGCTTTACTACGTAAAAGAGTACATCGTGAATAACTCTTCTTTCAAAAAGGCCTGCCTTGTCCTTTCTTTTGAGAAGCAGCTTTCCCTAATGGACATCATCGCTCTCGACGAAAAGAAAATGGCCCTCATTTCGAGGACCACTAGATTCGTTGCCGCCAAGTCTTAATACCCGGTTTCGTGGATGTATCTTCTCGCCAAGAGGTTGTTGATGAGAATGAGAGCGTAATCAACAAAAGTGATGACCGCGAAGATGGAGAGGATGGAGATAAAGACGCCAGCCCATCCATTTCCGGCTGAGAAGGCCTCTGGAAGATAGTTAGACATGATGAATGTGTTTGAATCGAAGATGAGGGTGCTGTAGGTCGAACCGCTGACAAGAAGCTTTCTCATCAAAGAGAAGAGGTAATAGAAGATAGGGACGAATAATGGGAACATCCCATAAGACCATTTGACCGTTCCCTTTTCACCGAAAAGAATCCAATCAAGAAGGACGGCAAGCGGGAAGAGGATGAAGGAGAGCAGCGAATAAAGGAAGGTGTCCGCTTTCATGTAGTCGGCACCGACGAAATAGCAATAGAAAGGATGGATGGCGGCAAGAGAGACAAGAAGGACAAGGGCACCATGGAAAAGGAAAGACACAACGCCAGGGGCGATCGTGTTTCTCTTTTCTCTCATGCCGATGGCATTGGCGATTATCTCAGAAAGGATGATGACGCATCCAAACAAGGTAACGATGGAGGCATAGTTTCCAAAACCCACCCAGAAATTATTGACCGCATTGGTGGTCAGCTGAACCGTGAGAGTCCAGACTCCGAGAGCGAGGATCACGATACGGTATATAAGTGCAATAAGTCTGTCTCTGATTACCATGGGGCTATATTTTCCTCTTTTTCCTCCTCTTTTCAAGAGGGGGCATGAACACAAGGGGAGAAATGTACTTTCTATGGTAAAGAAAAGAATAATGAAAAGATAGTCATTTCTTCCTTGCTAAGGATAGACAATGTGGCTAAACTAATACGGCACGGCGGAATTGGTGAAGTGGTCTAACACAACCGGCTGTGAACCGGTCATTCGGGAGTTCAAATCTCCTATTCCGCCCCAGAATGAAAATTAACGGCAGAACATCTGCCGTTTTTTTGTGCTTTTTATCCAAAACGTACCATCTCAAAAACACTATGTTTTATCTATAATAAAATACCTCAAAATTTGTGGCGCTTCTGTGACACCCTGTGATTTATAGTTGGTTCACCAAAAGCATTTTCGCCATATTCTGCCGAAAAGCCACTTTGTTTCGTAAGGAGGAAAAACATGGACAACTTCTGGTATGAAGAAGAAGGTTCCGAATGGGACAAAGATGCTTTTAAGCAGTACGGATCAGAGCCGGCAAAGGCTCAAAAGAAAGAGAAGAAGGCCAAGTACGTTCTCCTCATCTCTGGAATCGGCCTTCTTACCATCCTCGTTCTTGTCCTTGGACTCGTCTTCGGACTTGGCGCCCATTAATTAGAAGCCAAGGGTTGAACACCCTAACTTAGTCAAACGGTTACGCGGCTTGTAACCGCAGGGTCCTTAGCACCACGGGACCCTTTTCCTTTTTTTCGCGCGCATAGGTTTAATAAAATGTCCAAGGTTCGTATAATATTAAGCAACAGATGGATAATAAAAGCGTATTCAATGCAACCGTATGCATTATCGGCATTGCCCTTTTGCTTATTCATACGGTAAATGTACTTCTCAAAAAGAATAGAAGAAGGGATGAGAACAACCTTCTCTTTTTCATCGTTTTCTATGCCTTCCATCTTGCCGTGTATCTCACCTTCACCATCATCAAGATGTATTACACGAGCAATGAGTTCATCATCGGCTTCTACACAAGCTTCTACGTGATGAACAACTTCCAGGTTCTCCTCCTTTTTGTCTACGCGATTTCCTATATCCCGCTTAAAAAGGAGACCTTCAATATCCTCCTCGTCATAAGCCTAAGCTTATATGCCGTCTTCATCGCCTTAGATGTCATGAATATCTTCAACCACATGTTCTTCTATGCGGAGAATGGGGTTTACATGAGATCAAAGACTATGATCCTCTCACAAGGCTATGAATTCGTTACCTTTGCGATGGTTCTATGCTTAGCCTTATTCCATAAGAAAGTCACGGTTGGCGAGAAAATCTCCTTCGCCGTCTACTGCTTGTTGCCTTTGGTCGCGATAATCACTCAAAACATCTTCCCAGGATACGCGATTGCTTATCTTTCCGTCTTCATCGGCGTCGAGATCCTCTTCCTCTTCGTCAATGTCAGGAAGAACATGCAACTTGCCGATGAGGCGAAAAAGATCAAGGATGCGGAAGTGAAGATCATGATCTCCCAGATTCAGCCTCACTTCATCTATAACGTCCTCGCTTCGATCTCGACCCTCATTCCGATGGATCCAGAAAAAGCCCAACAAGGCCTCGACCATTTCACCGATTACCTTAGGGCCAACCTTTCGTCCTTATCAAAGAACGGCCTAGTCAATTTCTCCGATGAATTAAAGCACATCGAAACCTACATCGCTTTAGAGAAGATGAGGTTCGAAGATCGTTTGGAGGTCGTTTATGACATCCAGGCCAAAGACTTCATGGTCCCGGCTTTATCTCTCCAACCGATCGTCGAGAATGCGATCAAGCATGGCATCCTCAAGAAGATCGAAGGCGGAACCCTTACTCTTAAGACCTATGAGGATAGGGACGCTTATGTCGTGGTTGTAAGCGATAATGGCATTGGTTTCAAAGTCGATGCCGTCAAAGGAGACGATCATTTCGGACTCAATAACATCAAGTACCGCATCTCCTCGATGTGCAAAGGCGAAGTTCAGGTCGAAAGCGTGATCGATCAAGGAACGACCGTCACGGTTTTCTTCTATAAATAGGTGAGATTATGAAAGTGTTGCTAGTCGATGATGAAAAGCTTCAGCTCATGAGGCTTGAGGGCGCAGTCAAGAAAGTCCTTCCTGACGCGGAGATTCTTTCATATATCAACCCTTTGGAGGCATATAGCCAGAACGAGGATAACCAAATCGACATCGCCTTCCTCGATATCGAGATGCCTGGCCTCAATGGGGTCATGCTCGCCAAAAAGCTCAAAGCCATCAACCCAAAGATCAACATCATCTTCGTGACTGCCTATGACAACTATGCAAGAGAAGCGATGAAACTCCATGCTTCAGGATATGTCTCTAAGCCTGTCAGCGAAGTCAAAGTCAAAGAAGAAGTGGAGGGACTCCGCTACCCAATCGAACTTAGGCCATCCAAAGACCTTCAGATCAAATGTTTTGGCAATTTCGAGGTCTTCTATGACGCCAAACCTCTTCGTTTCTCATATTCGAAGTCAAAAGAGCTCTTCGCCTATTTAGTCGACAGAGAAGGTTCGGCAATCAACATCAACGAACTCAATGCTGTCCTTTGGGAAGAAGACCATAAGTCCTATTTAAGGAACCTTATCGCCGATGTTCAGAAAACTCTTAAGGAAATTGGCTGCCAAGATGTCTTCGTGAAAAGCCATAACGGATATTCGATCGACGTCGATAAAGTCGAATGCGATGCCTACGAATACAAGAAAGGGAATCCTGACGCGGTACGTATGTACCGTGGGGAATACATGATTCAGTATTCTTGGCCAGTCTTCGAAACCTTCTAAGAATCGGAAAAAGGTAAAAGCAGCCCAAACGGCTGCTTTTTCATACGTTTTCGAAAAAACTTTTGAAAATTAGCCTTATCCGTTGCGCTTTTGTGACAAGTGGGGTGTTACCATGCCTTTGCTTAAGATCCATATAGAGGCGATAAAATCCTGTTCCTTCCCTTTTTGGGCTTAAGCAAATCAAAACACAATTGCCTCTGGCATTTCCTGTTTCACGGATACGCCCAGTGAGTGGTCTCTCCTTTCTCCGCTCCAGTATCCATCATAGAATGAGGATCCTCCCATAGTTCCACCCCTCATATCTATCAAAAAAGCGGGCTCA
>JAFZUD010000004.1 GCA_017618495.1 Bacilli bacterium
CTCATCGATGAGGTTGGCACCCATCATGGCCGCAAGGCAATCGAGAGGGGTTTCGCCGAAGATTTTGATCTTTTTACCGCAATCTGGGCAGGTTATGTAGGCCATATTCTCAATGACGCCAAGGACGTTGATGTGCATCATGGACGCCATCGTAAGAGATTTCTTGACGACCATCGAGACAAGGTCCTGAGGAGAAGAGACGACGATGACTCCATCGATCGGGATGCTCTGGAAAACGGTGAGAGGAACATCTCCGGTTCCTGGTGGCATATCGATAAGAAGGACATCCAGCTCATCAAAGATGACTTGGGAATATAAGGAAGTAACCAAGTTGGAGATGAGCGATCCTCTCCAGATGACAGGGGTGCTTGGATCGTCGAGAAGGTTGTTCGCTCCGATAAGGAGAAGACCTTTGTCGGTCTTGGCTGGGAAGATGCCACTGTCATCGCCCATTGGACGGTAATCGTCTTTGCCAAAGGTCTTGGCGATGGAAGGTCCGGTCACGTCAGCGTCCAAAATGCCGACCTTAAGTCCTTGCTTCATAAGTTGGACCGCTAAAAGGGAAGTGACCATCGATTTGCCAACGCCTCCTTTGCCGGAGATGACGGCGATGGTCTTTTTTATTTTGCTAAGAGGATGCGGCTTGTATTGTTTGATGCCGTTTTTCTCCGCCGCTCGGGCGAAGGGATTGTATTTGTTCTCGTCTTCAGTCATGGGTATTACCTCACCCGGTAATTATAGCCATAGATGTTTCTTAGTTCTACTAAGGTTTCAAAGTGACTATACTATATCGGTATGACAATCGAGGTGTTTGGTGAAATCGCATTGGACAGCCTCCTTGAGTCCCTCAAGGTCCTAGGCTTCGCTTTCGTCATTTACTTCATTCTTTCCTTCTTTGAAGGAAAAATAGCATCGATATTAGAGAAAAAGAAAAAACAGGCCCCATTATTCGGCTCCTTGGTTGGCGTGGTCCCGCAGTGCGGAATCTCCGTCGTCGCAGGTGACCTTTTTACCAAAGACCACATTACTTTGGGCACCCTTGTGGCTATCTTCATTGCATGTTCAGACGAAGCTCTACCTATCATGTTTGGGAACTTCGAGGGCAAGTGGCCTATGGCCTTTGCCGTCATCGGACTCAAGATCGTCTTCGGCGCTTTCTTTGGCATCATGGTCGACCTCTTCTTCAGAAAGAGGGACAAAGTCGTCGATGAGCATTTAGAGCACTGCGAAGGCAACCACGACATCCACAAAGGCTGCTGCGGACACGAAGTGGAAGAAGGGGGAAAAGAAAGCCCAATCCATGAGCATCTCGTCCATCCTCTCATCCATTCGCTTAAGATCTTCGCCTACGCATTTGTTATTTCTCTCCTTTTCGGAGTTCTCTTCGCTTGGCTTAAAACCGTCACCGATATGGAAGCCTTCCTTTCCTCATCACGCTGGTTCTCGCCTCTCTTCGCCGTCCTCATCGGTCTTATCCCGAACTGCGCTTCAAGTGTTCTCCTTGCCGAGCTTTATGTCGAAAACGCCCTTCCTTTTGGTTCTCTCCTTGCTGGCCTTGCCGTCAACGCCGGTCTTGGCCCCTTATATCTTTTCAAGCAGAAGAAGACCCTCAAGACCGCCTTCATCGTCGAAGGCCTCCTTATCGTCTTTGCCCTCATAATGGGCTATGCATTCATGTGGGTTAACGTATGAGAGACAAGAAGACTGAAGCTTTGTACCGCAAATACATCAAAAAGAAGTACACC
>JAFZUD010000039.1 GCA_017618495.1 Bacilli bacterium
AGCCCAATGTCAGAGTTAGAGGTTTTTCTGGAACTCTATGAACTCTTTTTTGATGACTTCCTTGTCACTTTCGCCGAAGCCAAAATGCGTGCTCTTCATAAGGACGATGTTCTTCATATCCTTATGGGATTTGAAAGAGGTGACATTCCTCTTGGCAAGAAGCTCATCTTCCGCGCTATGGAAAACGATGCTTGGCTTGACTTTTATTTCGTTGAAGAAGGCTCTTTCCTTCCTCATTGCTTTATATAATGAGAACATGTTTGGAAGCCAGGTTAAATAGGCAAATGGATTTTTGGTGAGTTCCATGTCGGTGGCAACGATGAGTCTTTTCGATTTCTCATCGATCTGCTCGTCTCCGTATATGGCGTCGCCATATCTCTTGAAAGCGATAGGTTTGATATTTCCATAAAGCGGTGGATTTAGAAGGAACAAAGAAGCCTCGTTAGGATGTCTCTTGGCGAAGAGCAAAGCGAAGAGGCCACCCATTGAGTGGGTGACGAAGACCACTCTTTGGCCCTCGTTATGAAGGAACTCGGCAAGGGACATGACCTCATCTTCCCATTCTTGGTATCTGGCGTTTTTGAAGGCTCTGTAATCGGCGTCGTGTCCTTTTAACTCAAAGGTGTAATAGGAGAAACGCTTATCGATGAGAGGATACAAAAAAGAGAAGTGGCGGTAGGTGCCCATGATACCGTGAACGAAAATGAGCGACACTTTGCTGTCATGGTTGATACGCGACTCTTTTATCATTGCTTTTATTATAACCTCCCTTCTGAATCTAAATGTTCAAAAAAGCTCAACATTTTTTGAGGAATAATTGAGTTTTGCCAACGATTTTTGGTTTTTTAGAGTGCTAAATCACCCTTCTTGATCCAGCCGATTTTCCTGAAAAGAAGGTCGAGGAAGAAGACAAGGATGATAGGGGCAACGACGCAGATGCCGATGACCTCAACAATGGCAAGAGGATCGTAGTTCATGACGTCGAAGGTATCAATCAAACCAACGAAGCCAGAGGTTCCCATGCCCGCTCCAACGGAGTCGGTGGCAAAGCCAAAGAGGTAAGCGAAAGGTCCAAGGATGGCAGAGGTGATGATGGTTGGAAGCCAGATAAGTGGGTTCTTGATGATGTTCTTGAACTCAAGCATGCTGGTTCCGATGCCGATAGCAAGAACGCTTCCCCATTTGTTGTCGTGAGCAGCCTGGGCGGCAAAGCCAACCATCTGAGTGCAGCATCCGATAAGAGCGGCACCTGCTGCCATAGGGACGGTGCCAATCTGAATGGCTACGCAAATCGCAACAGAGCTGATTGGAGCGGTCAAAGCCATACCAACAAGCACAGAAACTACGATGCACATGAAGAATGGCATGATCTTGAAGGAAGCCTCGATGAGGGCGCTTAAGAGAACGGTCAATTGGTGAACCCAATATGAGAGCAAATAGCAATAAGCAAGAGCGAAGACAAGCGCGGTGAGTGGGATGATGATCAAATCAACCGGAGTCTTCTTTCTGAGTATGAGTTTGACGGCAAAGTAGCCAACCAAAGCGGAGCAGTAGCAGGAAAGAGGATCACTGTAAGTGGCAAACGCCCATTCGGAAGCGGCGAATCCGAAGCCGATGTTTCCAACCGCGCCTGCGGCCATGACGGCAACGACGGTGATGCCTTGGCAACCAAGGGCAAGAGCGACGCCTAAGCCGATTCCAGCACCCATGAGACCTTTGACGATGTTAGCGAAATCGGCAATCCCCTGAAGTCCAGGAATCTTCGCGAATAAAGCGATTATGGTTCCGATGATAAGAGTTCCGAAAAGTCCAAGGGCCATGCCGTTGGTGCTCTTCATTAAGAAGGTTTGGATCTTCTTCCAAACGCCTTCTTTTGGTTCAGTGTTTTGAATGTTTTGAGTGACAGTTTCTTCCATGGGCTTAAATGTACCCCTTATCTTTCTAATAAGAAAGAAATAATTGCATGAAACCGCTTTTTCTATTTTGCATTTGTGGCTTCATATCATATAATTTCTTCCGCGCCCAAGTGGCGGAATGGTAGACGCAAACGACTCAAAATCGTTCGGGTAATTCCATGGGGGTTCGAATCCCCCCTCGGGCACCATCGATAAAATGCAGTGGCTTTCCAGTCACTGTTTTTTGTTCTTTTTGAGGAAAAAAGAGCAAGCGGATGGAAAGAACATGCTTTCTTATGTCAAAATAAACCAAAGAAAGCAGGTCTACCTTCATGTACAAGAACTTCATTTGCTATCGAGGCGGCTCATCCGCCGGAATTCTTTTTGCCGAGGACATCTACAAACGCTGCAAAGAGGAAGAAGAGGCCGTTGGCAGAACCTACTATTCTTTATATAAAGAAGACAGCAACGAAATCCGTAACTTCCTTAATGACCCAGGCGCCTATCTCTGCGAGGTCACGAATCTCGTCATGCTTCTCACGAAAGACTTTTTGGGCGCCTTCCTCCTTAATGGGGAGCCAAACCCAGATTCCGTGACGCGCATCGAAATCGATGAGGCCCTCAAGAACAAAAACCTCAAATTCATCCCGGTCATCTTCCCTGATTTCTCTTGGGAAGGAACGACCGATGGAATGGTCAATAAAGACATTCTCGTCAAACTTTGGGGCGAGGACGCTATGCGTAGAATCGTCGGCTCTCCTCCAATCCAGTTTGTTTTCCAGTACAAGAAACAGGTCGTCGAGCAGATCCTTGGTGAGCTTGATTCGACCGGTACCCTCAAAAACAGGACGGACGCTTTCAAAGGGAACATCTCTTTCAGATTGGAGTCTTCCCCATCCGTCATGCCAAAACGCATCTTCTGCGGACGTGAAGAGGAACTCAAGCAAATCAAAGAGATCTTTGACAGCGGTGAGCGTATTCTCTTCCTCCAAGGCATCGGGGGCATTGGCAAGACCGAGATCGCAAAGCAATACGCCAAAAGGAACAAAGCCCAATACGACACCCTCGTCTATGCGACCTATAACAACACCGTCGTTGAGCTTGTCTCATCGCAATCCTCTTTCAAGATCGATCCGCAGTTCCCTCGACAGGTCTTATCTGACGGCACTCAAGAAACCGATATCTCTTACTTTAAGAGAAAGCTTGACCTCATTAGGGAGATCACAAACGAAAGAACCCTCATCATCATCGACAATTTCGATGTCATGGATGATGAATATTTCTCCGAACTGACGAACGCTAACTATAAGTTACTCATCACAACGAGATGCGATTACTCGAGGCTCTTCCCAACCATTAAGATCGAGCCTCTTGATTCGATTGAGATGCTTAAGAGGGTCTTCTTAGACAACTACGAAGGCTATATGGTCGATGAGGATGACCCGCACTTAGAGGAACTCATCGAACTCGTCAATCGCCATACCTACACGATTGAGCTTATCGCTCAGCATATGGAAAACAGCGGGCAGACCACCGATGAGATGATCGAAGTCCTTAAGAAACAAGGCATCGTCTCCCTCACCGAAGAAGTCCGTGGAACCGATAAGACCCAGGTCGCCTATGAGAACCTCCTCAAGATGTTCAAAGTCTTCGACCTTAACGAAGAGGATAAGAGCGTCCTCAAAGTCCTCTCCCTCATCCCGCTTAGCGGCGTTGACGTCAAAGACCTCAGAAACTGGATGGGCGTTCCTGCCCTTAAGTCCTTAAGGAACCTCGAAAGCCGCAGCTGGATAACCACGAGTTCCAACGGTGTCGCCCTCCACCCAATCATCAGGGACGTCGTCCGCCATGAGCTGCCATTCTCTTTAGAGGAGGCCAAACCATTCTTAGAGGCCTTCAACGAGACCGTAAAAGAAGAGAAATCCTGGCATTACCCAATCGGAACGAAGAGCTACTACGCGGATATCTGCGCTGAGATCATAGGCATGTTCCCGGAAATCAACGAAGCCACCCTCCCGTTATACAAGAACGTTGAGCTTCTCTTCAGCTTCGGCGTCAAACCAGGCCAAGCTATCGAAATCGGCACGAGATTATTCAAGTACTACGCCGAACATGAAGGGGAGGGGTGCTATTCCTGCGGATACTATGCCTTCCAAATCGGATGGACCTATCTCTTCAATCTCCAGCTCGTAGACTCAGTGAAGAACTCCATCGAGTGGTTCGACCGCTCATACGCCATCCTTTCGAAAGTGGAGCTCCATAACCAAGACGAATATGCCGCCTATGGCCATCTTCTCAGCCACCTCTCAAGGTCTAACCTCGTCATGTATGAGGAAACCAAAGACCCAGCCACCCTTGAGAAAGCAAGGGAATGGGCGATGAAGACGATTGAGAACAATGAGAAGTATTTCGATCAGTCGAGCCCATATTACGGACGCCGCGCAGTCGCCTACATGCAGCTATGCGAAGTCCTCATCGACAGCAAGGAATTCGAAACCGCGCTCAATTACATCAACGACGCCTATAACATCTTCTTCTCACTCTATGGCGAAGATGATCCAGACACCATCAATGTCTCGTCCCGCAAATCGACGATCCTCTATAACCTCGGAAGATATTCCGAAGCCTATTCTCTAGGCAAGAAGAACCTTGAGGCATACAACAAGTTCTATGGCGAGCTCAATTACCTGAGGTTTGAGCAGCTCGTCACCGTCTATAAGTGCTGCGTGAAAGTCGGAACCCCTGAGGAGAAGGCCGCGATGAGGGAAAGCGTTCTCTCAATCGGAGGCCAGCTTCTGGCGGAAGGCTCGAAGCAGCTAAAGGAACTCGAATCTTTGTAAAAAAAGTTAAGCCGGCCGACTAAGGCTGGCTTTTCTTCAATGCATCTTATTTGTACATGCGTTTTTTCAGTTTTATAATTGAAGCATAAACGAGGAGAAAATATGAAAGCAAAACGCATTCTCTTTTTAGCCATTCCGGCTATTTTACTCACATCATGCGGCCCAGGCGCCGAGATCACTGACTCCAAGGAACTCGCGGATAAGACCGCTGCGATCGCCGCCAAACAGAAAGAAGTCAAAAACTACAAATTCACCGTGGATATCGACAGCAATTCCTACGATGAAAGCGAAAAGAAGAACGCCAATACCAAGACCAAGATGGTTTATGAGGTTAACGAAGATGGCGACATCAAGCTTCATAGCGAAGGCACCTCTAATGGCAAGACAACGACCAGTGACTTCTATCTTGTCAAAGACACCAAATACGAACAGGTTTTGTATCTCGACAATTTTGATGGCAAGGACCACGATATCTCGGTTTACGGTTATGAAGGCAATGAGCTCACCTTCGGCTTTGCTACCCTCTACTATGCCATTCCAGAAGCATACTTGAGCGCCTTCTCTGACCCAACCGACTTTGTCTCAAGCGCCACTCAGGCTTCCGATGAAGAAACCGTCGTCAAATATTACTCGACTGGCGATGGCAACTTGACCGTTGAAGCCACCGTCACCGAAAAGAGCGTCGATGCTTCCGAAGAATCTGCCGTTACAACGAAAGAGACCATCAAGTACGACAACTATCTTTTGAAGAGCGCTTCCATCGAAGCCACGAGCAACAAAGGCAACGTCTCTAAGATGGACTTCACGTTTGAGGCCAAGGCTAAGTTTGCAATCACCCTTCCAAGTGGTTGGGAAGCCCTTATCAACAAGGCCAGCGCTGAAGAATAAAAGCAATCAAAAACTGGAGGCTCTTAGGGGTCTCCTTTTTTATTTTTTGCTATTGAAAACGAATGTTGAGCGGTTTCAGACTATTAAATAGTCTTATTTCGTGAAGGAGGATAGATGATGAAAAAACTAAGAATCATCCCGCTCATCTTAATTGCATTGGCCGGTTGCTCTAATAACCCTGGAGATAGCTCAACCTACCAGTCCTCAAAGATTTCACAACCATCGACCTTTTACGATTATTCAGACTATGTCTATACCACGATTGAGCCTTATCAGCCCCTAACCAGCGGTGCTCCTGAGGAACTCTTAGGTCTTAGCAACGATGATCTTGTGCGCTTGTCCCTTGAGTCTCCAAAGGGACCGGAGGACTGTGCTACATTGCTTGGAAGACACATCGAAGGAACTATTAACTCGGCTTCAAGCACAAGCGGCGCTTGTCGAGCTGGCATGGAACATTATACAAACGGATATAACACTGCCACCGATTCCAAAGTTGTTCTGGAGTCAGAATTCTTCTACATAGTGAATGTTTCGTGGGATTATAACGACCAAGGGCTATCAAGGAAATATGACGCCGATGCCTTTTGTTTCAAAGAGGAGTTCGTTCATTTGACGACTGACGGCTGTTATTACCCGTTTTCGATGACAATCAGAGATTTCTCATCCGCTAAAACGTTGCTGGATTTACACGAATATCAACGCAACTCAACTATGAACGGATGGGTACTCAAGTGTTCTGAAATCGAAGAGAAAGAAAACAATTATCTCTATCATGGTTACGTGATAAAAACGTGTTATGGCGATTGGGGCCTTAGAGACGAAATAACTTTGGTCAAGAGAACGTTCTCAATTGCCAAAGAGGACGGAACTGTCGCTTTTCTTGGTGAAGAAGTCCTTCAAACCGCATACGGGAAAATGAACTAGGTTTCGTTATTGAATGAGGGGAGGCGCTATCAAAGGCCTCCCTTTTTCGCGCTCAAATGTTCATTTGGTCCATCTTTGCATTTAAGCACTTCGTTTGAATACGCCTCTGATAGACCTTATAATTAGGCCAACAGCAGAAATATACGAAGTGGAACCTCTCTTTTTATGACCTTCCAAGAACTAGTCAACACCTATGCCACGCCGGCATGCATTGTTTCAGTCGAAAAGATAGACGATGAAAAATATGGCGAGATCAGAATCATCGCCGGGAATCCTGGGTATCTGAAAGATAACAATCTCCCTGAGGATATCGTTTTCGGCGACCTCTATGACAAGTACGCCCCAAACGACCACAACTTCGAGTCATTCGCTTTCAGAAGCGCGGTCAAAAAAGAAAACCTTCACGCCTATGTCCAACCTGACAGATACAATGTCTGGCTCGATTGCAACTGGATCCCTCTTTCGATGAACGATGGGAACATCTATTACATGGTCTTCACCATGGAGATGTGCCCTGTCGTCGATGAGAATAAGCTCCTCGACCGTGAGGCCGATGTCAATAACGACGTCCTTAAAACCTGCATCAAGCTCCACAAAGGAAACGACTTTGAGAAGACGATGCAAGAGGTTACTGCCGACGTCAAAGAGCTTTGCACCCCGAAGTTTTGCCGCATCCTTATCAGAGATAACGCCACGAAAGAATGCGTCATCCTTTCTGACGAAGGCGAAGACGACATCTTTGCCCTTAACCTCACTTTGACGATGAAAAAGAGCCTTTATGAGATCACCGAATGTTGGATCAAAGACATCGGTGGCAGCAACTGCATCATCGCCAGAAACAGAGACGAGATGTCGATGATCAAAGAACGTGACCCTACTTGGTACAAATCAATCTGCGACTACAATGTCACAAGCCTCATCCTCTTCCCAATCGAATATGGCAAAGAGGTCGTCGGCTTCATCTGGGCCGCGAACTTCGATGAGAAGAAAGCCCAGAAGATCAAAGACACCCTTGAGCTCACTTCTTACTTCATCGGCTCATTCGTCATCAACCACCAGCTCTTTGGCAGGCTTGAGAAGATGTCGACCACCGACATGCTCACCGGCCTCCTTAACCGTGGAGCGATGGACAAGCGCCTTGAAGCGATCCTTTCCAAGAAGTCAGAGGCCTTCATGAGCCTTGGCATCTATTTCGCTGACGTAAATGGCTTAAAGAGGGTCAACGACACCCATGGCCATCCAGCAGGGGATAGACTCCTAAGATCGGCCGCTTCTCTTTTAAGAGAGACCTTCGAAGGATATGAGATTTACCGCGTAGGCGGAGACGAATTCATGGTCTTCTGCCCGAACATGGACAAAAAGACCTTCGATGAGAGACTCACCTATATCCGCGAAATCCAGAAGAAGAGGGGAGACATCATCCTCTCGATCGGTGGCAAATTCGAAACCGATTCCTCAAAGATCATCGAGGACATGAAGGAAGCCGATATCCTCATGTACGAAAGCAAGAAACGCTACTACGAAAGCATCATCACCGAAAAGGCATAGAACGCTATTTCCTTTCTAGCGGATCACATAAAAAGGACCCCTATCCACCACAAGGGGTCTTTTTTTCGTTCAAAATGTCTAAAAAAAGAATACGCTAATCGCAAGTTTGTCATGCTTGTAAATTACTTTACAAGGGAAAATAAAACCAACTTAGGCCGAATTTCGCATCGTTTTCGGTCTTTCATACGCCTTTTGTCGGTTCGTTTAGGGCATATGGAATCTACAACAACGAGCCGAGAAAGAAATAGAGCAAACAATGAAAAAACTCAAATTGTTTGGGGTCCTTGCCGCTTCCGCCTTGATGATGATAGGCGCTGCGAATATGGCTGGAACCTCCGTCGACCGCGCCTTTGAACCGTATGTCGGCGAACATCATGGCAAGTTCTATTCCGAGTATGCGTCAAGGAACGACCTCATCAAGGCCGGTTCCGAAACCAACCTCGAAATCGCCAGAGAAGGTATGGTCCTTCTTAAGAACCACGACAACATGTTGCCTCTTTCAGGTGTGACGAATGTTTCCATCTTCGGTAAGAACAGCAACAGCAGCAAATGGCTCCGCGGTGGTGGCGGATCCGGTTCCGGCCGTATCAACGGCGAGACTGGCGTCGATATCGAACAGTCCCTCCAGAAAGTCGGAATGACCGTCAACCCAACCCTCAAATCCTTCTACGAAGGCAGCTCTTCCGGTTCCGGCCGTGAAGGCACCACCCGTTACGACGGCGTCAACGACTTAGCCATTGGCGAAACCCCAATCAGCAGCTACACCGACGCTGTCAAAAACAGCTTTGCCGAATATGGCGATGCCGCATTCGTCGTCCTCGTCCGTTCTGGTTCCGAAGGTACTGACCTTGTAACCATGAACGCCCGCGACTCCAGAAAGAGCGGCGACCCAACCGACAGACACTCCCTCCAGCTCTCTCAGAATGAGCACGATATGATCGAGATGGTCAAAGAGCACTTTGACAAGATTATCATCCTCATCAACGCCGGAAACATCTTCCAGTGCGATGAGTTCGAGAACGACGATAAGATCGGCGCCATCCTTTGGATTGGCACCCCAGGTGCCGTTGGCGCACAAGCCATCGGTGAGATCGTCACTGGCGCTGCCAACCCAAGCGGCCGCACCGTCGATACCTGGACCCGTGACTTCACCAAGGATCCTTCCTATCAGAACTTCGCCGACAACTCCCAGACCTTCACCGATGAGAATGGCGATCTTTACCGCGATTCTAGCGGTGAGCCGATTCCAAACCACACGATGATCAACGCGGATGGCACCCCAACCAGTACTTGTACCGAAGCAAGATGGGTCGATGCCGAGCACTATGTCCCTAACCGTGGTCTCAATGGCTGCTACTGCGCTGCCTATAACAACTACGAAGAAGGCATTTACGTCGATTATCGTTACCATGAGACCCGCTACGCCGACATGGCCAAAGAAAACCAGGCTGCCGCCGATGCGTGGTACGACGGAGAAGAGGGTGTCATCTATCCATTCGGTTATGGTTTAAGCTACACCACCTTCGAACAATCCATCGTCGACTTCTCCCCAGCCGAGAACACCGTCCTCACTGGCAAGAAGAAACTTATCTCCGTTGACGTTAAGGTCAAGAACACCGGTGACGTCGCCGGTAAGGAAGTCGTCCAGCTCTACTGGAAAGCCCCTTACTACGAAGGCGGAATCGAAAAAGCTGATCACGTTTTATGCGCTTTCGGCAAGACCGATATGCTTGAGCCAGGCGATGAGCAAACCATCACCCTCAGCTTCAACCTCCAGGACTTCGCTGATTACGATTACACCGACGCTAACGAAAATGGCTTCAAGGGCTATGAGCTCGATGAGGGCGATTACGAAGTTCTCCTTATGAAGAACGCCCATGAGACCATCGAATCCAAGAAACTCTCCGTCAAGAAAGGCGGCATCCAGTTCAGAAATGACCGCTATACCGGACACGAAGTCGTCAACCAGTTCTCTGAAGATGACTTCTTCTGCTCCCTCCCAATGAGCGACTCCATCGGTTTCGACCACATGAGCCGTTCCAACTTCGAAGATACCTTCCCAAGCCATCCAACCCTTGAAGAACGTACTCTTCCAGAAGGCAGCAAGTCCGAGGAATTCCTCACTCACTCCTTCGTCGTGGCTGATCTCGACGTCGAGCACAATGGCTACGTCTCCGAAGCCGCTTACCACACCAAACAAGACTTCATCGACAACGATTGGCATCAGGAACCAGATGCTCTTGCCTCTGGTGAACGTACCATGTTCTCCGAGATGGTCGGCGCCGATTATGACGACCCACGTTGGGAAGAATGGCTCAATGAGTTCACCTATGATGAGCTTTTGAGATTCGTCCGCCGTCACGACAACACCTCATTAGATGCGATCGGCAAACCAGGCACCAATGACTCCGATGGTCCAAACCAGTACGAAATCATCTGGTGGTGCGGTGAGCCAACCGTTGCTGCTACCTACAACATCAAACTTGCTCAGAAGCAGGGCGACATCGTTGGTGCCGAATCCTTCTTCGCCAATATGTATGGTTGGGCTGGTCCAGCCGTCAACCTCCACCGTTCACCATTCGGTGGCCGTAACTTCGAGTACTACTCCGCCGACCCATTCTTAATGGGTAGAATGGCCTCCCAGGTCGTCAAAGGCGCCACCCTCAAAGGCGTTTACTGCTACTTCAAGCACTTCGCCGTCAACGAGCAAGAAAAGAACCGTGAAGGCACCATGGCCTTCGTCAGTGAGCAAGCGCTCCGTATGATCTACCTCAAACCATTCCAGATGTGCATCCAGGATGGTTATTCCCGTGGCATCATGTCTTCCTACAACCGTCTCGGTATGATGGAAACCGCCGCTTCCTATCCTCTTCTCGTTGAAGTTCTCCGTCATGAATGGGGCTTCAGAGGCGCTGTCCTTTCTGATATGACCCACCATGGCAACAGCTCCTTCGATGGAACCAAGTACGAGAACATCAACAACCGTACCCTCTCTGGCTGCAACGTCCAGCTCGATTCCGCTGACTACGGCCCAGATATGAACTGCAAGTGGGATCCTAATGCCTTCGATGGCAATGGCGCCCCAACCTTCACCTACAACGGACAAACCTATGAATCCTACTCCTGGTGGTACGCCGTCCGTCAGAGCGCCAAAGGCCTCATCTATGCGCACGCTGCTTGTGGCAAAGCTCAGGACAACGTCTTCGGCATCCAAGATCAGGAAGCCGTCACCACTGAAGACAGCCTCAAAGTCACCCTTAACCAGGATGTCGGCGAAATCACCTTCCAGGTCGCCGATAAGTACGCTGTCGGTCAGGAATACAACGGCAAACAGATCACTGACGTCGAACTCGCTATCGATGACGTTCAGGTCGATCAGAAACTCCAAGCCGGTCTCAAGTTCGAAGATGGCAAGATCACTGGCACACCAACAGTTGCTGGCGCCAAAGACATCATCGTTTGGGCCAAGCTCACCCTTGATGGCGCTACTGGCACAACCGATATCGCCACTGTCTTCACTCTTGAAGTAGTCGATCCAGCCTACGACATGGAAGAAACCGGTGAAGTCGATAACGGTGGAAACACTGGCCTCCCATTAGGTGCCATCATTGGCATCGCCGCTGGCGGCAGTGTCATCGTCCTCGCTGGTGCGTTCTGCATCGTTTGGTTCCTCGTCCTCAAGAAAGGCAAGAAACCAGAAGCCAAAGCCGCTGAATAAGGCTAACAACTGCTAGGGCCAAAAACCCTAGCAGTTTTTCTTTTGCAAAAACCAACTCTTTTTAAAAACCGAAAAGGATTTGCCAAGGATTTTTGATTAGTGGTAGTAGGGGAGAAAGCATAAAAAAGAGAGGATGTTCTTCGCGTCCTCTCTCTGCTGCTCTTGTTATTTGTTACGTCTACGGTCGCCGTACTTCTTGAATTTGATCTTGTACATTTCTTTGTCGGCGTTGTTGACGATCTCGGATAAGCTTGTGCCATTCTCACTGAAGGCAACGCCAATCGAGACGGAGATGTCTTTCTCAAGGAGGGCTTTCTCGACCTTCTTAGCGTACGCATATGCCTCATCATCATCGACGACAGGGAAGTAAGCGACGAACTCGTCACCGCCAAACCTGCAAGTATCGCCGTTGTCTGGGAGATTCTTGTCGATGGTCTTGGCGATGGTTTTAAGGATAAGGTCGCCTCTATTGTGGCCATAGGTATCGTTGATGTTCTTGAAGTTGTCGGCGTCGATGAAGAAGACCGCGCACCTCTTTTTCTTTTTGACAAGCCTGTCGAAGGCAGGGACCATCTCTTCGTCGAAGAAGATACGGTTGTGGATGCCAGTCAACTGGTCGTTGTTATAGAGTTCGCTGAGGGTCTTGGACAGATCGCTGAACTTGATGGTTCTATAAAGGGATTCGGCTTGGAAGATGAAACGGGATCTCGCATCGATGAAGTCTGGTAAGACAATGTTGTCGGCGTTTTCTCTGCAGATGACATAACCAATGACGTCTTTGCCGAAGTGGAGGGCACTGACGAAGGCGACCTTGTTCTTGCAGTCTTTGGTCATGCGTTTCTTGACTTCCTTGATTGAATCGACAGGGTATTGGACGCCATCTTTGAAGTAGAGGGCGGCGACTTCACGCTCAACAGGGACTCTCTTCGATGAGAAGTTGGAGCTTCCTGGGTGGAATAAGCCTTTGTCGACGGAGACAAGGAAGGATTCGACCTTCTTGAAATATGGGTATTCGCTTAAGGCCTTGAAATAGCCTTCGAAGTTATTGAGGACGGAAAGGTCAGCCATAAGGGCGGTCATTCTGTTGACCTTGTAATCGTTCTTGAAGTCGGTGAGAACGCTGTTCATAGCGTACTTGCGGTAATCCAAAGTGACTTCGCTTTCGCATCCGCAAGACTCACGGAAAATCATCTTTCCGTCGATGTAGGTGAACTGTGGGACATCTTTGCCTTCGACTAAGTCGCAGACAACGTCGATCATCTTCTTGCCAGCTTCTAAGCGGTCAATGCCGACAGTGGTGATCTGTGGGGAGTAGCGCTCAGCCTGGCCATAGTTATCGAAACCGGTGATAAGGAAATCCTTAGGGCAGTGGTAGCCGTTCTCTTTGGCGCATTCAAGGGCACCTACGGCGATACGGTCATTGGCGCAGACGATGGCGCCTGGGAGTTCGCCGCCTCTTTCTTTGATGAGCTTCTCCATGTTCCTGTAACCGGAGTCGTACTCGAAGTTGCCAGCGTAGATTGGGTTATCGATTTGGTTCAAACCGAAGCGAACCAAAGAATCCGCATAAGCGCGGGCCCTAGCGGTGGCCTCATAGTTGGCGGAAGGTCCGCCGAAGAAGGCGAAGCTTCTGACTTTGTGCTCGTTATATAAGTGCTCCATCATCTCTTCGATGGATTTCTTGTTGTTCTGTCCGAATGAGTGGATGCCAGGGAATTTGCTATCAAGAGCAAGTACTGGGATGTTGGCTTTGCGGAGGAGTGGGAAGATGCGGGCGTCGATCTCGCTGTTTGGCATATCCGACACATCTAAAATGATCGCGTCGAAGTAGGTGACGTCGAGAAGGTTGTAGACCGAATATTCGCCTTGGTTGAAAACGTCCTCACGAGCGGCTTCGCCAAAAGAGCAGAACTGGGTGACGAATAAGTCAAGCCCGCGTTCCTTAGCTCTTGCGAACATGCCCTTTAAAGAGGACATCAAAGAGAATCGCGTCCAGCCCTCAGTCAAGAGGGCGATATTCAATGTTTCCACGCTCATAGTATAACAAAGTTTACATGCTAAGGTCTAGATAGGCGCATTATTTTATATATTAAAAGTCAAAAAACGCGCATCGACTATTATATAGTTCTTCGTTTGTAAAAGAAAAGTTTTACAAATTTTGGCTAGTGGAAGATGGCCTTCAAGGAAGGTAAATCGGTGTAAAGAATTGGCTCGATGCCGAGTGCGGAAACGGGGGCCAAATTCTTAGGATTGTCGTCGATCATATAAATGTGGTCGAACTTCTCAGAATACGAATTAATGGCCAATTTATAGAACTCTGGATCTGGTTTCATGATGTGATAGGCACCAGAGACGAAAATCTTGTCGAAGTGGCTCTTGAAGTCAAATCTATCAATGATGTCTCCCATAAACGGGAAGCCGGCATTACTTAGCAAAACGACCTTATCGTCTCCTCTTCTGAGCGAGGTTATATATTCAAAAACGTCCTCTCTCAAATGGATCCTTCTATACCAATCGGCTTTGAGCTCATTCGGATCATAACCGAGGTCTTTGCCAATGCTGACGAAAACGTCATCGAGGGATACATCGCCAAGGTCGCAGTCGTTGAAGTATTTCTCTTTGAGAGTCATTGCGGTCTTGGGGTCGTCGAAGTGTTCTTTGAACCAATCGACGGCAATCTCGTTCATGATGACTCCGAAGCAATCAGAAAGGATAAGGTTTGCCATAACGGCACAATTATATTGAAGTCGCGTAAGAGAGGAAAGCGATATGATGGTTTTCTTTGTTTTTAGCGCTATTAAGCCCTTTCCTTCAACTCTTTACAATGCCTAAAAAACGGAAAATCCTTGGCAAAAACCGCTTCTTTTTCTCTTACATAAATCGATATATCGATAATTCTTATTTCGTTGTTCTATCAATATTTTTGTAGCGATATAATTAAGTGCATTTCTTTTAGGTACTAAAAGGCAATGTTGATAATTTGGAGGCGCCCTTAAGGCGATACGCAAACATGAAAATCCGTCTTGAAGTCATCAAAGACGTCCGAGAGATTTGTCAACAGCACAAAGACGAACCTTCTCCGTTGATTGTCATTCTGGAAGAAGTCCAGAAGAAGTATGGCTACGTTCCTGTTGAGTTACAGGAAGTCATCTCTGAAGAAACCGGAGTCCCAGCTGCCGAGATCTACGGCGTTGTGACCTTCTACTCTTTCTTCTCACTCACCCCAAAAGGAAAATACGTTATCCACGTCTGCTTAGGCACTGCTTGCTACGTCAAGAATGCCCAGTCCGTTTTGGATAAGCTTTGCACCATTCTTGGAATCAAACCTGGTCAGACTACCGAAGATGGACTCTTCACCATCGAGGCTGTCCGCTGCATGGGCGCTTGTGCTTTAGCCCCAGCTGTCTCCGTGAATGGCAAGGTCTTCCCACGTGTCCAGCCAACCGAAGTGGAAAAGATCATCAAAGAATTCCGCGATCAGGAGGGTAAATAACAATGGAAAAGATTCTTAATCCAGAAGCTTTAGATCAAAAAATCGCTGAATGTACTGAGAAGCTTAACGATAAGCTCTCCGGCAAAGGTGGCAAGCGTGCCATCCTCGTCTGCGGCGGCACCGGCTGCTTAGCCAACGACTCTCAGCCAATCTTCGACAAGATCGCCGAAGAACTCAAGGCCCGTCACTTAGATGACAAGGTTTCCGTTACCCGCGTCGGCTGCTTTGGTATGTGCTCCCAAGGCCCGTTCGTCAAAATCCTTCCAGAAGACACCCTTTACTGCAAAGTCAAACCAGCGGATGTCGAAAGGATCATGACCGAAAGCATCGAAGGCGGAAAGATCATCGAAGATCTTCTCTATGTCAACCCAGTCAATGGCGAAAAGATCGTCCATCAGGGTGACATCCCATTCTATAAGAAACAACAGAAAGTCGCCCTTCACGGCGTTTCCACCATCGACCCACTCGAGATCGAAGAATCCCTTGGATGCGATGGTTTCAAAGCCTTACGCAAAGTCCTTACTTCCATGAAACCTCAGGAAGTCATCGACGAAGTCCTCAAGTCCGGTCTTCGTGGCCGTGGCGGTGGAGGATTCCCAACCGGCCGCAAATGGCAGTTTGCCGCCAACGTCAACGCTCCTCAGAAATACATTGTTTGCAACGGTGACGAAGGTGACCCAGGTGCCTTCATGGATGAGTCCATGCTCGAAGGCAACCCATATGCCGTCGTCGAAGGTATGGAAATCGCTGGTTACGCTTTCGGCGCAACCGAAGGTTACTTCTACGTCCGTGCTGAATACCCAGTCGCTGTTGCTCGTTTAAAGAACGCCATCGCTGAGATGCGCAAAGCCGGTCTCATCGGCAAGAACATCCTCGGAACCGGATGGAACTTCGATGTCCATCTCCGTGAGGGTGCTGGCGCGTTCGTCTGCGGCGAAGAAACCGCTCTTCTTAACTCCATCGAGGGAAAACGTGGCATGCCACGTCCTCGTCCACCGTATCCAGCCATCAAAGGTCTCTGGGGATGCCCAACCTGCGTCAATAACGTTGAGACCCTTGCTCAGATCGGTTACATCATCCGCATCGGCAGCTAAGAATTCGCCAAAGTCGGAACCGAAGGCTCCAAAGGAACCAAGGTCTTCGCTCTTGGCGGAAAGGTCAACAACGTTGGCCTCGTCGAAGTCCCAATGGGAACCACCCTCCGTACCCTTATCTATGATATTGGCGGTGGCGTTCCAAACGGCAAAAAGTTCAAAGCCATCCAGACCGGCGGTCCTTCCGGCGGCTGCTTGACCGAGAAAGATCTTGATACCCCAATCGATTACGATACCTTAGTCGCCCGTGGCTCCATGATGGGCTCCGGCGGCGCCATCGTCATGGACGAAGACAACTGCATGGTCGACGTCGCTAAGTTCTACATGGACTTCATCTGCGACGAGTCCTGCGGCAAGTGCTCCCCATGCCGTATCGGTACCAAACGCATCTACGAGCTCCTCACCGAGATCGTCGAAGGCCGCGGCACCCTTGAAACCCTTGAGGAACTCAAGGACCTCGCCAAGATCACCAAGAACAACTCCCTTTGCGCTCTTGGCCAGACCGCTGCCAACCCAATCAGCAGCACCATGGCTAACTTCTATGATGAGTATCTTGCTCACATCCAAGACAAGAAGTGCCCAGCCCATGTCTGCAAATCCCTCTCCAAGTACTACATCGATCCTGAGAAGTGCAAGAAGTGCTCTGCTTGCGCTCGCGCCTGCCCTGTCAACTGCATCAGCGGCGTCCCAGGCAAAGAACCATACGTCATCGACCAGAGCAAGTGCATCAAGTGTGGAACCTGTATGGGTACCTGTAAGTTCGGTTCCATCATCCACGAATAAAAGGAGGAATAACCAACAATGGAAACAATCAATATCAATATTGAAGGCCGTATCTATGCTGTCGATAAGAGCATGACAGTCCTCGAAGCCGCTCGTTCAGTCGGTTACAACATCCCAACTCTTTGCTACTGGAAAGGCGGCCACAATTCCCTTGCCTCCTGCCGTGTCTGCTTAGTTGAGATCGCTACCGCCCGTGGTGGCAAACTCTTCGCTTCTTGCGTCTATCCAGTCGCCGATGTCCCAGCCGAGAAAGGCTTCGTCATCAAAATCTCATCCCCAATGGCAGTTGAAGCCCGCCGCGCCAGCGTCGAACTTCTTCTTTCCAACCACAACCACGATTGCCAAGCCTGTGTCAAGAACGGACACTGCGAACTCTATGAGGTCGCTGCTGCCGTCGGCGCTCGCCCAGGTGCCTTCAAAGGCGCCCAGACCGAAGCTCACATCGATGAGCTCGCTCCTGGCATCATCCGCGATTCCTCCAAGTGCATCCTCTGCGGCCGCTGCATCGAGCGCTGCAAAGAAGCTCAGGGAATCGGCATCCTCGGCTTTGAGAAACGTGGCTTCAACACCTTCGTTTCCCCAATCGCCGATCGTTCCTTCGCCCATGTCCCATGTATCCAGTGCGGCCAGTGCGTCAACGTCTGCCCAACTGGTGCCTTAAGCGAGAAACGCGAAATCACCTGCATCGACAAGGCCAAAGCGGAAGGCAAGTTCGTCGTCGTCCAGACCGCTCCAGCCGTCCGTGCCGCCCTTGCTGAGGAATTCGGCTACAAAGTCGGTGAGCTCAATGCCACCGGCAAGATGGTTGCCGCCCTCCGCCGCCTTGGCTTTGACAAGGTCTATGACACCAACTTCGGCGCTGACCTGACCATCATGGAGGAAGCTTA
>JAFZUD010000040.1 GCA_017618495.1 Bacilli bacterium
CCCAAAGGATGCATGGAATCACGCTTTTCTTCTCATCGACAAGATCAAAGAAAAACCCGGAGTTATAGCTTTTCCAGTTGCTAATCTCTCCTTTAACGTAAACGTTATGTAATTCCTCATCGCCATCTATCTTGGATTTGATGAGGGTGTTAAGAGCTGTGACGCTGAAATACTTATTCTGTTCCATTAAGCCAAAACCTTATCCAGGATCGCATTAACGAATTTATAGTCGTTATCGGACAGATACTTCTTGGCCAACTCAACCGAAACGTTGATGATGATGGCTTTATCTGTTTTCTCGACACTGTAATAAGACTGGCAATAGGCAAGCAAAAGCAAAGCTTGTTCGAGAAGGTTGAGACGATCGAACGTCCACTTTCTCATGTTCTTCTCAAAAATCGGGATGATCTCTTGGTAATGTTTGACCATGGCCAAAACCATTTCCTTAACAAAAAAGTCACTATCCGCAAAAGACTTTTCGGTTAAACCGCTGACGATATCCTCGATCGGAGCTGGTAACTTCGCTTGGGAATAGGTCAGAACATCATAAATCGCGAAGAGCGCGACTTCATGAGCTTTGTTGCGAGATAGTGTTTTTTCCATAAAGATCAAGCCTCCTAATAAAGGCGTCTTAGTTTATCACATCTATTGAAAAGGGAAAGAGGAAACAAAAAGGGCGCCGCCATTTTGGTAGCGCCCACTATTACTTATGTAATCTTTCTTACTTAAGAAGCCTTAGCCTTCTTTTTGGAAGACTTCTTAGCTGGCTTCTCTTTTGAGACGCGAATCTCAACCGAGACAGGGACGGTCTCACACATCATGGAGACGCTGTTGGAAACCTCTTCCTGAATCGAAGTACAAAGATCTGCGATGGCGGTGACGTTATCTCCCACCACAACATCCAACATGAAATCCACGCGGCCATCCTTCTTAAAGAAGGCTTTGACCGGACGAACTGCTGAAATGATGTTGCCAAGGCGGGTAAGCGCTTCTCCGTAGTTATTGATCTTAACGTGTTGGAGATTGTTGCTCGCGATGGTGACGATGTTCTCGAAAGCTTTACGAGAAATACCCATCTTTCCAGCTTGCTGGTAATTGTTGAGATAGTAGAAATCGCTCATGAGATTATTGTACTTAAAACGTTGATGCAAAGGAAGTATTAGGCAATAAGTTTGGCAATCTTGGCCGCGACTTTCTCAGCGGTGAAGCCACAGACATCCATGACTTCGTCAGCTGGAGCACTGTAGCCGAATTCATCCTGAGAGATGACGTTGTCGGCATATTTATACCAAGAGAGTCCGCTTAACATCTCGATAGCAACACGCTTAGCTTTTGGAAGGGTGATGATAGCATCCTTCTTTTCCTGTGGGAGCTTATCGAAACGCTCGCAGCTTGGCATGGAGATGACGCTGGCTTTGATGCCTTTCTCTTTGAGAAGAGCAGCAGCATCAAGGGCAAGGCCGACTTCACTGCCAGAGGCGATGAGTTCAAGATCGGCTTTCTCTTCCTTCTTTTCGACGTAAGCACCATCGGCAACGGTCTTGAGAGAAGACTTTTCGAGGTTGCGGAGGTTCTGACGGGAAAGGATGAGACAGACAGGGTGATCTTTGGTCTCGAGAGCTAAACGCCAAGCGGCAAAGCACTCTTTGGTATCGGCTGGACGGAGAACCTCGACGCCTGGGATGCTTCTGAGAGCAACAAGCTGTTCGATTGGTTCGTGGGTTGGGCCATCTTCGCCAACGGCGATGCTGTCGTGGGAGAAGAGATAAATGGCTGGTAAGTGTTGGATGGCACTCATACGGATGGCGTTCTTCATGTAGTCGCTGAAGACTAAGAAGCAGCCAACATAGGTGGTTAAACCACCGTGGAGCAAGATACCATTCTGGGCAGCAGCCATGGCGAATTCACGGATACCCCAGTTAACGTTCTTGGCGGAACGGTGTTCGGCATCGAAGCCTGGGTCGCCTGGGATAGCGGTCTTGACACTGGAGGCAACGTCGGCACTTCCACCAAAGGTGAATGGGATGTTGGCAGCGACTTCGACGAGCATACGGCCACTGGAATTACGGGTGGCTTCTGGTTTCTCGGCGACGGATGGATCAGCGAACTTGAAGTCAGAGATGTCGCGTTTGAATGCGGCCTCGAAGACTTTCAACTCCTCTGGGTGAGCTTTGCCATAGGCAGCGTAAGCAGCCTTATAATCGGCATAGGCTTTGGCACCACGCTTGCCAAGGTTCTCGTCGAACTCGGCGTAGGTGGACTCTGGAACGGTGAATGGAGGGAAATCGAAACCAAGGGCTTTCTTGGTGGCAGCGCCTAATTCCTCTCCTAAAGGAGAACCGTGGGTGGTGTGGCTTCCGGCTTTTGGAGAACCATAACCGATGACGGTGTTGATAAGAATCATGGTTGGAGCGTCGCAATGCTTGCGGGCTTCGGTTAAAGCGGCGTCGATCTCGTCGAGGTCGTTGCCATCTTTGACTTCGAGGACATTCCACTGCATGGCCTTGAAACGAAGGATCTCGTCTTCGGTCATGGAATTGCTGGTTGGACCATCAAGGGTGGAAGTGTTCTTATCATAGATAAGGATGAGCTTGCCAAGCTTCTGCATGCCGGCAAGGGAGATAGCTTCCTGGGCAATACCTTCTTCTAAGCAGCCATCGCCACAGAGACAGTAGGTAAAGTGATTCATGATCTTCTCGCCTTCAGCATAGGAAGCACGAATCTTTTCTTCGGCCATAGCCATACCAACGGCTTGGGCAACGCCCTGTCCTAAAGGACCGCCGGTGGCATCAACGCCTTTAGTCCAGCCAAATTCTGGGTGGCCTGGGGTCTTGGAGTTGAGCTGACGGAACTGTTTGATGTCATCAAGGCTGACTTCGTAACCGGCAACATGGAGCATAGCGTAGAGAAGAGCGCTGTTATGTCCGCTGGAGAGAACGAAGCGGTCGCGGTTGATCCATTCTGGATGCTTTGGATCAGCGACAATGTGGTTCTTATAAAGAACATAGAGGGCTGGAGCGATATCAAGCGCCATGCCTGGGTGGCCGCTGTTGGCCTTGTTGATCTCGTCAATTACGAGAGCACGGATAGCGCTGACTGC
>JAFZUD010000041.1 GCA_017618495.1 Bacilli bacterium
AGCTCAAGGATGTCGCGTATGATTTTATCTGCTTCCTTACGAAAAATAAGGTAAATATAAGAGATAGCGCCTTCAAAAAATTAAATGTATGGTCGCAAGTTGCCCACATGGATGTAGGTTGCGACTTCTATTTTGATGGTGATGAAAAATATGCCACTAAATACCTAGTTATCGAAGATAAAGTCGGTAGTTCAGAACACAACCAACTCGAGAAATATAACAAGACAATCGATAGCTGGGACAAAAGGGCAAAAAAAGGAGACAGGGCAATTAAGGTCTATTACAAGACCATGCCTACGAATGACTGGGAGGAGAAGCGTGTCAGCGATGCGGGCTGGACTCTTATTCCTTTTGATGAAATAGTCCGCTTTTGGGAGAAGTATCAGAGTCACCCGAATCAAGTCGTCAGTTTCTATGCTAGTCACATCTGCAGCGTTGGTGAATCCTCAAAAGCAACATCAAAGCCAAGCACCAACGACTTGTTGGCTTGGGGATCGTACTTCAAGAAAACAATAATTCCAGAGCTTGAAAAGCGTGGTCTGAATGCGAACTTTGTTTGTGACCAAACTCGTTATGGTTATACATATCTAAATATCTATCCTAAGAGAAGCAACAACGATGAAACGCCATATCTTGAAATTAGGAGCAGGGATGTATTAGAAAACAACTACCTAGCTAGAATACTGAAATATGGGAAGAATATTGATGGCGATTCCTTGAATGAGCTTAGACAAGCCATAGCTGATAATCGCTCTGGGATTTTTAAAGCGAACTGGGGCAAAAAACAAGTTCAACAGGCCGGCCGAACAAAAAATAACGCTCTTTCCTGTGTAAACGAAGATGCTTTGGTTGAGTCGATTCTGCTATCGGCTAAGGAATATCTCAAGATAGTTTCCGATTGGGAAAGCAGAATCAATAATCGCTAACAATATATGGCACATAATAATCCACCGCAGATTTGCAGTGGATTTTTTGATTTTTTCCTTATGAAACCTGCAAATATTCCTTAAAACCATCAGCCCTAAATAGGAAAGGTAGTTTTGTGTGCCACGCTCGCCTTATCTCTTTTGTGGCTTACTCTCATTTACGAGAGTAAACTATATCTGTTATGAGAGAACTAAAGATTTTCAATTCCTTAGGTATGAAGAAAGAGACCTTCACGCCATTAGTACCAGGTAAAGTCTCCATCTATTGCTGCGGTCCAACCGTCTATAACGATCCTCACGTTGGCAACTTCCGCCCAGTCGTTACTTTCGATGTGCTCCGCCGTCTTTTGATGCATATCGGTTATGAAGTCAAATTCGTCAGCAACTACACCGATGTCGATGACAAGATCATCAACCGCGCCAAAGAACTTGGCATCACCGAGAAAGAACTCACCGAAAGCGTCATTGCCGAATACCGTAGACTCGTTGATGAAGTAGGCGCTCTCCAACCAGACGAGACCCCAAAACCAACCGTCTACATGCCAGAGATCATCAAGTACATCGAAGAACTTGAAGAAAAAGGCGAAGCATACGCAGTTGATGGAGATGTCTATCTTCGCGTCAAGAACATCCCTGAATACGGTGAATTAAGCGGCAACGCTGTCGAAGACCTTGAATCAGGTGCCAGAATCGCCGTCGAATCAAAGAAAGAAGACCCTCTTGATTTCGCCCTTTGGAAAAAGACCGAAGAGGGAATCAAATGGAAAACCAAATGGGGAGAAGGAAGACCAGGCTGGCATAGTGAATGCTGTGTCATGATCGATTCCATCTTCAGAGCCCAGGATGGTTATATCGATATCCACGGCGGTGGATTTGACCTCAAGTTCCCTCACCATGAGAACGAGATGGCTCAGTCCAAAGCCCATAACCATAACAAATTAGCCCGTTACTGGATGCATAATGGCTTCATCAACATCGACAACGAGAAGATGTCCAAATCCCTTGGCAACGTCATCCTCATGAAAGATGTCCTCAAAGAGTATGGTGGCGCTGCCTTCAGACTCATGCTTCTTGCTTGCCATTACCGTGCCCCAGCTTCTTTCAGCGTTGATACCATCAAAGAAGCTCAGACCAAGATCAACCAGTTGACCATGTCTCTCCGTAAGAGCGCGGTCACTCTCCAGCTTAACGGAGTTGATATTGATATGCTCAAGCCATCAAGCGAGGATGCCTTCCTTGATGCGATGTGCGATGACCTCAACACACCAAACGCTTTAGCGGTCCTTTACGAAGAGAACAAGACCCTCAACCAGTGCCTTAGAACAAGACCTCTTGATATGAACGCTCTTGGCGATAGCTTTGCTAAAGTCCGTTCATACTGCGAAGTTCTTGGCATCGTCATTGCCATTCCTCACCTAACTGAGGAAGACAAAAAACTCTATGCGGAGTATGATGAGGCCAAAGCCAACAAAGACTTCGCTAAGAGCGACGCCCTTAGGGCGAAAATGATCGAAAAAGGCATTTTCTAGTGCCTAGCATAGGAGGAAAGAAGCATGACGACGATTGACCAAATCATCAGCAGCTGGTTCAACAGCGGCTTTAATGGCGCCGTCCCATTATGGGTTGGTAACCTTTGCCTCATCTTCCTTTCCATCATCCTTGCCATTGCCTTCAGTGGCATCATCGGCTTTGAGCGTGAATACTATGGCCACGCTGCCGGATTAAGAACCCACATCCTTGTCGCTACTGGTTCAGCCATCGTCATGATGATTTCCATCTATGGCTTTGCCGCTTGGGATGCCGCCCATCCTGACGCCGTTCGTGACCCTGCCCGTTTAGCGGCTCAGATCGTCACCGGCATCGGCTTCCTTGGCGCAGGCACAATCCTTCAGACCGGAACCGGCATCAAAGGCCTTACCACGGCGACCACCATCTGGATCGTCATGGCCATCGGCATTGCCTGTGGCAGTGGCAACTTCGTTATCGCTGCGCTTGGCACCGCGCTTGCCTTTGTTGCCCTCGTTATGATGAGAAAAATCGAAGAAACCATTGCAAAACGCAATCCAATTCTCGTTTTGCTCTTCCCTTCCGATAAAGCCGTTCTTGCCGATTTGCTCTCAATCGCCGGCAATCACAACATCAAAATCCTCTCCACGGAATCGCTTCTAGTTGACCGCGAAGGAGGCAAAGCAATCCAGATTACGATTAGGATGAAACACACTCCAGACAACTCTGTATCACTTTTCGTAGACGACATCAGGGTTTCCTTAAAGCCACTAGACCTTAAGTACACGATTAACAACTAAGAATCGAGCCTCTATGTATATTCACAACAAAAGAAAACCTTCCAACAATAAGTCCACTTCAATTTATGGCATCAACAGCGTCCGCGAATCATTATTAAGCGGCAACGTTTCTCTTCTCTACACGTTAGAGAGGTTAAGTGGCCATGAACTTGTTGGTTTGGCAAATAAGAAAGGCGTAGAAATCAAGTATGTCGACTCTGCCACCTTGAACAACATGGCAGGAAACGATCATCACCAGGGATTCGTCGCCAAAGTCAAAACCTACGAGACTTATTCGTTAGAGGATCTCCTCAAATCGGTCGAAGGCAAGAAAGAGCCTCTCTTTCTCATCCTTGATGGAATCGAAGACCCTCACAACCTTGGAGCCATCCTTCGCACTTGCGATGCTTTCGGCGTCGATGGGGTCATCATGAAGAAGAAAGGTGAGGTCCCTCTTAACGCCACAGTCGCAAGAGTGTCGACTGGCGCCATCAATTACGTCAAGGTTGCTGTGGTGGCCAATCTCACCCAAGCTGCTGAGGTCCTTAAGAAAAAAGGCTTCTGGATTGTGAGCAGCGACGGAGAAGCGACTCAAGAATACGATGAAGTCGATTATAAGTGTCCGATAGCCCTTGTCGTTGGCTCTGAAGGTTTTGGCATCTCTAGGCTTCTTTTGGAACACAGCGACTTCGTGATCAAGATCCCGATGGTTGGGCACGTCAACAGCCTCAACGCTTCGGTATCCGCAGCCATTCTTATTTCCGAAATACATCGCGCTAGGAAGTAGCGGAAAGGAATAGACTTATGGAAAGTCAAACATGGCCCAAAGGGGGCTCTCTTTTAAGCGCCTCTCCATCGGATGGCTATTTGCTTCTTCTTTCTAGAAGTGGCAACGTGAACGCCAAAAGCGAATTCTACAAAAGGTATTTCGATAAGCGTTACCTTGTCGGAAGAAGCGTATCACCAACCCTCATCAAACTTCTTGATCCTTGGGAATTCAATCATGCCTTCTTTGATGCGTTTACCTCGATGTGCAGGAACTATACCTTTGCAGCTAACGCTTCCATAAAGACATACTTTTCGGTTCTTATGAAGAACTCCCTTGTCTCTGAAGCAAATAGCAACTGTGTCTTCGAGAGAGCGAACACTCTTTCCCTTGATGAAGAATATTATTCAGAACAAGGGGAGCCATATACCTTGGGCGAAGCTATTCCGGATAAGAGCGAGTATAACAACGTCACCTATTACATGGATTACGTTGAATCAATCGATCGCCTTTCTAATGCCTCTTCAAGACTCTCAAAACAGGAGAGGAAGATCGTTGGGCTTAGGATGGATGGAAGAACATTCAGAGAAATTGCTAGTGACTTAAAAATCTCCATTACCCAAGCCCATCAAGTCTTCACTTCTTTCTGCTCAAAAATAAAAGAGACCCTTACCAAGGCAAAGGTCCCTTCATATCTCTTAAGTGCCCGCTCTTATCAAAAACAAGCGGGTTTTGCAGGGGTTAATTAAATAATTTCCCCGGAGAATCTCGTATAAAGTGCTTTCAAGGACTTATCGTAATCGGCGTTAGAGATGCCGACGATGATGTTGATTTCCTCACGTCCCTGGTCGATGAGTTTGATGTTGATCTTCTCTTCGCCGAAGACGCTTAAGAGCCTGCCAGAGACACCGCTCTTCTTGGCCATGTTGGAACCAACGATAGCAATGAGAGCGACATCGGCATCCTCGCTGATCGAGACAATCTCAGGAAGCTTCTTTAACTCGGCAACCAAATCGAAATAACGATCTTCGAGTTTGCTCTTCTCAGAGATGACGGAGAAGCTATCGATTGAGGTTGGAATATGCTCTACTGGGACTTTGTATCTCGCAAAGACATCTAGGACAGAACGGATGCTTTCAAGCTTATCGGATTCACGGCTCTTAACGAAGGTGAGGGCGATGAATCCTTTCTTGCCAGTGAGACCGGTGATGAGGTGGTTGTTTCCTGGAGCCTTATCTTTGATAAAGGTTCCGCCTTCTTCTGGATGGTTGGAATTAAGGACCTCTAAAGGAATTCTCTTTTCCATGAGAGGGATGATGGTCTCAGCATGGAGAACCTGAGCGCCAGCATAAGAGAGCTCTCTTAATTCGTCATAAGAGATCTCGTTGATTCTAAGAGGATTTGGGATGATGCGAGGATCGGCC
>JAFZUD010000042.1 GCA_017618495.1 Bacilli bacterium
GAAATATGCCTCCAAGCTCAAAATAGACCCGGATGTGACAATCGCCGATTCTTCCTTCCTCGAAGTCAGGAAAAAGGAACTCATTGAAGAGGCTCTTGCAAAAAGATATGAGAATATGGATGAGAATTTCGCCGAGATGGTCAAATCCTACACTCTCAAGAGCGATGAAAAACTCTCCGATTACATTGAGCGAATCCTGACACTGGTTGATTTGGCCCCAGACCCAGAATCTTGCTTCGAAGAACTAGGCGAACAATTATTCGATTCCAAATTCCTCGAAAAAGGCCAAGAAGAGTATTACGAGAGATGTGACTTAGACATCCGCTCAGCCATGTATCTTTTGAGCGAGAGCAGCGATGAGGTCGTCCAAAAGAGCTACGAATACCTAAAGACCTGGGCAAACTGTGGAAACTATACGAAACTTTATGAACGTCTCACTGCGGCAGACGCTCCAAAATCTTTCCCTAGAAAACCAAATGGCTATGAGTTTGACGACTCCGACAAACTCCATTTAGACGCGGCAAAAGCCATTATGAAAAAGGTCGTCGAGGGGCTTAAGGCCAACGGTGATCCAAAATCCCAAAATGACTACATAATCAGCACAAAGAAATACGCAGCAATCCTTATTGAAATCGCAAAGGAAGTCCACGCAGGACTTTCGGATTACAAGAAAGAGAAGAACGCCTATAGCTTCAGCGACATCGCTGCTTTGGCTAGAGACCTTCTCAAAGATGAGACTGTTCTTTCTGAGATTAAGAACAAATACGAGTACATCATGGTCGACGAATATCAGGATACGAGCGACCTTCAGGAATACTTCATCAACAAGATAGCCCGCGACAATGTCTTCATGGTAGGGGACATCAAACAGTCTATTTACCGCTTTAGGCACGCTAACCCTGACAACTTCAGAAACAAGTTAAGCGCCTATGACAGAGGCCAAGGTGGACAAGCGATATACCTCAAGAAGAACTTCCGTTCACGCCTTGAGGTCATCGACTGCATCAACTCTCTCTTTGGAAGGATCATGAGCAAAGAGATGGGCGAGGTCGATTATCATGACAACCACGACCTAGAGTTTGGGAACGTCAAGCTCTATGGCGATAAGCCAAAGAAAGACTTCAAGGCGACAATCCTTTCTTATGAGCTCGATCCTAAGTCCTCAAAGGCTGAACTCGAAGCGAGAGCGGTGGCTAATGACATCATCGCCAAAGTCCAAAGCGGTCTCATGATCGACGTCAAACGGATCGGCCAAAGAAAATGCGATTGGGGTGATTTCGCCATCCTCATGCCGACAAAAGATCATTTCAACGTCTATAAGAAAGTCTTCGGCGAGGCCAAGATCCCTCTTGTGGCTACAGTCGGAAATGAACTCCAAGACGACGACATCAACATGGTCTTCATGCGCCTTTTGAAACTACCTCTAGTGATAGGGGAAGATGAGGTTGCTACCAAACACTGCTACGCCTCGGTGAAACGCAGTTACCTATTCGAAGAAGAGGATGAGGATCTTTTTGAGGAACTTCAAAATGGCTCCTACATGCAAGATAGCCTCATCAAAGAAATGTCTTCCGAGAAAGAGAGGCTTCTTTCCATGAGCGTCTATGAAGCCGTCTCCTATCTCCTCGACAAATATGGATTCGTTGAGAAGCTTAAGAGAGTCGGCAACGTCAAAGCCAACTTCAAAACCATAACTTCGTTCCTCTCCCAAGCCCTCAATGCAGAGAGGATGGGACTTGATTACGAAGGCTACGTTGAGCACTTCGAAAAGCTCGGCAAATTTGCGATAGGACAGGAAATTAAAGGGGATTTTGCTGGGGATAATGCAGTAAAACTAATGACAATTCACGCCTCAAAAGGTTTGGAATTCCCATTCGTCTATTGCCCGAATATCGTTCGCGCATTCAATAACCGCGATGCAAGTGGGAACTATATCGTCTCAAAGGATTTTGGAATCCTCCTCCCGAAAAACAGGACAGACGACTATTCCAAGAACTTTGTTTACGAACTATTCAAACAGAAAGAGACATCGAAAGGCCTTAGCGAGTACATGAGGCTCTTCTACGTCCAGCTCACCCGTGCCACAAGTAAGATTATCTTTATTAGTCCGAAGGGTTCTGGCGATTCATATGAATCGATCGATATCCCGACCGTCAATAGGACGATTCTCACAAAGACCGCACCGAATTCTAAAGGGGAAATGGAGACGAAGATCGTTTCTCCAAAGACCTTCAACGACTTCCTTAACTACGCTGGCAAAGACTTCTTAAAAAAGAACTTCGAACAGGAAACGGCCGTAACAAGCGATCCTACCCAATTAGCCAAGGCGCAGAAGATGGAGGTTTTCAAAACGCCATCCTTGAGAAGTATCGATCGCCCGGTTGAGGAGTTCGAA
>JAFZUD010000043.1 GCA_017618495.1 Bacilli bacterium
GAGTATCGCATCGGAAGCATCGAACTAGGCGAGACCGACAGAAGCTTCAAGGAAGAACTCCATGCCGGCGATACCGTTTACCTCTACGTTGACGGCACAAGAGAGAATGTTTCGATCAGCTATCAAGACAAAACCGCTTGGAACTACGCCTATGTTCTCAAAACCGATTCGAAGACTTATCTGACATTTGAAGGGTATCTGAGGGCCAATGAGAGCAATAGACGCCTTGGCTTCATCATGTGCTATGTCTGCTCTGGTGTTGCTGCCATTTCTTTAGGCGCTATCATCCTCGCTTACGTCAAATACAAATCCGACGCAAAGAAAGAGAGAATCGAGCTCTAATTAAACGATTCCCAAAGTGCAAAATGTGGCTAATTTGCACTTTAGAATTGCACTTTGGGATTTTTTCCATAAAATGGAATTGTGAAAGAAAAATACCAAAACAAGTATGTAATTGAGATGGGAAGTGGCCTACAAGATGTCGATGGCCTTAAAAACTCATCCTATTTTTTGAGCGAATCAGCGAGGTACATAAAAGGGGAAATAACCCTCGATGAACTTGATCGGATCATTTCCTCATATTACGAATCCAAAAAAGATGTTACCGATAGGAGCGATGAGGCGGACAAGGTGTCAGTTAGAATCGCCAAAATCATCTCTGAAGATTCTTTCACTTTCACGGTTGGACAGCTCCTGTCGATCCATCGCAATCTTTTCGAAGGCATATTGCAACACGCTGGAGAGCTCAGGACCTATAACTTCTCTAAGAAAGAGTGGGTATTGAATGGCGCCTCCGTCATATATGGGGATTACCGCGAACTTGAGTCGATCCTTCAATACGACTTTGAGCAAGAAAAAAAGTTCAGATATGCCTCACTATCCATGGATGAAACAATTGAGCATCTTGCGTTGTTTGTCGCAAATCTTTGGCAAATTCATGCGTTTGAAGAAGGTAACACTAGGGCTGTAGCGGTCTTTTTCGTCAAGTATCTGAGAAGTTTGGGTTTTGATGTCACGAATGACACGTTTGCCAAGAACTCCTGGTTTTTCAGGAACTCGCTTGTTAGGGCAAATTACACAAACATCCAAGAAGGCGTTTATGAAGACCGTTCTTTTCTCGTTCTGTTTTTGAGGAACTTGCTCCTCAATGAGCAAAACGTTTTAAAAAACGGACATCTCCGTGTTGCTTTCGCTCAAGGAGAAGCCATCAGTTCAAAAGAATCAGATGTTCTGACGCTCATAAAGGCAAACCCTTCAATCACTTCAGCTGAACTCGCAAAAAAACTTGGCATTTCTTTAAGAACAATCAAAAGCGTTCTCAAGACGCTCGTAGACAAGAAAACGATAAAAAGAATTAATGGCAGAAGGTATGGCCATTGGGAAATAATCATCTAGCAAGACATCGTGTCTAAAAAAAGATAGAATAAGCCCATGAACTATATTGAAAAAATCACCGCCCTCTTTGAGAGACTCGACAAAACCAACATCAAAAAGATCCCTTATGGCGAGAATAACGAAATCTTCGCCAAGATCGAAAATACAAACCTCACGGGCTCAATAAAAGATAGACCTGCTCTTATGATGATGCTTGATGCCGCGAAAGCGGGGCTCATCAAAGATGACACCATCTTCATCGAGGCTACCTCTGGCAACATGGGTATCTCTATTTCCTATCTTGCCAAAGAAATTGGTCTTCAGGCCAAAATCGTCATGCCAAGCTCCATGTCCGTCGAAAGACGCGAGATGATTCAGAAGAACGGTGGAGACCTTCTTCTCATTAATGGTGGGATGAAGCAGTGTGAGGAAGAAGTCGAAAACCTCCTCAAAACCCGCCCGAATTTCTTAAAACTCTCGCAATTCGAGAACCTTTCGAATCCAAAAGCCCATTACCTTACGACCGCACCTGAGATTGCTTCGTTTGGCGAGTTTGACTACATCGTCATGGGCATTGGCACTGGCGGAACCATCTCTGGCGTTGGGAGATACTTCAAAGAAAAAGGCTTTGGCACCAAGATGATCGGCGTTGAGCCAGAAGCCTCGCCTCTTCTTACCAAAGGCCAGGCTGCCCCTCATAAGATCCAGGGCATCGGTGCAAACTTCATCCCAAAGACCCTTAATAAAGACATCATCGACGAAATCATCGATGTCGATGGGGATAAGGCCATCGCCCTTGCCAAAGACCTCAAAGAAAAAGGCATCTCTGTCGGCATTTCCAGCGCTGCAGCCTTGCTTGGCGCTTTAGAGATCGACAAGAAGGAAAAAGAGAAGAAGATACTCGTCATTTTCCCGGATAACGGAGACAGATACCATGGAATCATCTAGAGTGTTCAAAAACGAGAGAAGGCCTCATTATGTGGAACTCGCCAAATTCATCGACCTCATGAAGAGGTATCTTTTCCCTGGCGCTTTCGATACGATTCACGAAGGGGTGGAAGAGCATAAGAAGAGCCTTCTTTCCCGCATCAAGAACACGTTCCTCGAATATATTTCTAACGACGAAAAGAAGTGCGAGGCTTTCTTAAAGAAAATCCCAACGATCGAAGAGGAATTATACGCTGACCTCGACTTTTTCTTTGAAAGCGACCCGGCATGCGAATCGCGCCTTGAAGTCGTTTACGCTTACCCAGGCTACCAAGCCATCGTCTATTACAGGATATCGCACGCCCTCTATGAGTTTGAGATTCCATACATCCCTCGCATCATTTCCGAGGCCGTCCATTCAAAGACGGGCATCGACATCCATCCAGGCGCGAAGATCCTTTCTCCGTTCTTCATCGACCATGGAACCGGAATCGTTGTCGGAGAGACCGCTGAGATCGGTAGACGCGTGAAGATATATCATGGCGTCACCTTAGGCGCTTTATCTCTCAAAGAGGGTAGGGCTCTTAGCGGCAAGAAACGCCACCCAACCATCAAGGACAACGTCACCATCTATAGCGGCGCCTCCATCTTAGGAGGGGACACCGTCATCGGAGACAACGTCACCATCGGTTCAAACGTCTTCATCGTCAACTCCGTCGTTGAGGATACCACTCTCATATACACAAACGACTCTGTTAAGACAATCAAGTAGGGGAACAAATATGAAAGTAACAGTCATCACTTCTTCGCTCAGAGCAAAAAGCACCTCCAAAACCCTCATGAATGAGATGGTTAAGGGCTTAAAAGAGCATCACGAAGTCAAAATCATCGACATTTCCCGCATGAATCTCAAGTACTGCATCGGCTGTATGACTTGCCAAGACACCGGCAAATGCGTCATCCAGGACGATGTCAAAAACGTCATCGAAACCGTAAACGGTTCCGATATCCTCGTCTTTGTCACCCCGGTCTACTATTATTCGATCTCTGGTCAGCTTAAGACCTTCCTCGACAGAATGAACCCTCTCTACCCAAGGGAAGACAGGAAGTTCAAGGAAGTGTACGCCCTCTTCACCTGTGCTGACGATAATCCTAAAGCGACCGAAAAACCAACCATCGCGATCGAAGGTTGGGTCGAATGCTTCGATGGGGTTATCTACAAAGGCTCATACGATGGCCTTGAGCTAAACGATGTGACCGACATCAAAGAAGAACAGCTCAAAGAAGCCTACGAATTCGGCAAGAACATATAGCGTTTCTAACAATTGCAGCACCCTAGGGGTGTTGCTTTTTCTTTTCGAAAAGTTTCATAATACGGTGTAGGTCAACCAAAATGAAAAAGAAATTCCAGTTAGTTTTGCCTTTA
>JAFZUD010000044.1 GCA_017618495.1 Bacilli bacterium
ATACGATTTATCGAATGTTCTCTTCATTGCGACCGCGAACTATCTTGAGAACGTCCCAGCCCCTCTCCGTGACCGTCTTGAACTCATCGAGGTTCCTTCCTACACCGAACTTGAGAAGGTCAAGATCGCCGCAAGCTGGCTCGTCAAAAAGCAGATGGAGCTCAACGGCCTCAAAGAAGGCGACATCGAATTCACCGAAGAAGGCATCAAAGAGCTTATCGAGTGCTACACCCGTGAAGCCGGCGTCCGTCAGCTTGAAAGACTCGTTGCTTCTTGCTGCAGAAAAGCGGTGGTCGAGCTCATCAAAGATCCTAAGCACGCCCGCCCAATCGTCATCGATGCCGAACAAGTCAAAAAGTACCTTGGCGTCGAAATTTTCGAAGATACCAAGAAAGAGAAAGAGCCACAGATCGGCGTCGTCACCGGACTCGCCTATACCGAGTTTGGCGGCGATATTCTCCCAATCGAGGTCAACTATATGGCTGGCAAAGGACAGCTCGTCCTCACTGGCAAATTAGGCGACGTCATGAAGGAGAGCTGCTCGATCGCTCTTGACTATGTCAGGGCCAACGCCGAGAAATATGGCATCCCTAACGAGATGTTTGAGAAGAAGGACTTCCATATCCACTTCCCAGAAGGCGCCGTTCCAAAAGACGGACCAAGCGCTGGTGTTGCCATCACGACCGCCATCGTCTCCATCTTGACCCACACGCCTGTCGACAATAATGTCGCGATGACCGGTGAAGTCACCCTCCGCGGACACGCCCTCCCAATCGGTGGACTCCGTGAGAAGTCGCTTGCCGCCCTTCGCTCAGGCATCAAGACCATCATCGTTCCTGAGGAAAACAAGAAGGATGTCACCGAACTTCCGGAAGAGGTCAAGAAAGAGCTCAAGATCGTCTACATGAAAAATGTCGATGATGCCTTAGCCGTTGCCCTTTTGAAGGACAAATAAAAAATTTCAAAAATCGAGGAGTGTTTCACTCCTCTTTTTTGTTACGATAATGTAATATTAATACCCTGGAGGATAATGATGATCAACTTCCGCGATGCCAAATACGTCATCTCTGTGCCAAGTTACAAGATGCGTCCGATCAACGGGCTCAAAGAGCTCGCCGTTTTTGGCAAGTCCAACGTCGGAAAGAGCACCCTCATCAATCTCCTCACCGGGCAAAAGCTCGCCTTCTCCTCAAAACAAGCAGGCAAGACGAAGCTGCTCAATTACTTCCTCATCGACAAGTCCTTCTACCTTGTCGACACTCCAGGGTACGGCTTCACGACCTATGGCTCGAAAGAAGACCTCTCCTTTGGAGATATGATGGAGACCTATTTCGAAAACCCACAATTGGCCGCATGTTTCCTTCTCATCGACTCACGCCATGAGCCAGGGAAAGATGACCTTGAGTTCCTCTCTTTCTTAGAAAGCCAGAGCGTTCCGTTCTACCTCATCTTCACCAAAAGCGACCAAGCCAAACAATCAGATATCGCGCGCTGCAAGAAATTCGTCCTCGAACGCAAAGCCAAGAACGTCCTTTTCTCTGGGAAAGGCCTTAAGGCCGAAGAACTACGAGCCCTGTTCGCTAGAGCGCTCAAAGAATAGAAAGGGGGACACCGCATGCTTAGACTAGACAATATCACCAAAATCTATAAAACCTCATCACTCAAGGTCAGAGCCTTGAACGGTGTTTCTTTATGCTTCAGAAAGAATGAGTTCGTCTCGATTCTTGGTCCTTCGGGATGTGGCAAGACCACGATGCTCAACATCATCGGCGGACTTGATAAGTACACCAAAGGCGACCTTCTCATCAACAACACCTCAACGAAGAAATATAACGACCATGACTGGGATATCTACCGTAACCACAGGATCGGTTTCATCTTCCAGTCCTATAATCTCATCCCACAAGAGAACATCTTAGAGAACGTCGAACTCGCCTTAACAATCGGCGGCGTCAAGAAAGAGGAAAGCGTCGCTAGAGCGAAAGCCGCTCTCGACAAAGTCGGCCTCAAAGACATGTACACCAAGAAGCCAAATGAGCTTTCTGGTGGTCAATGTCAGAGAGTCGCCATCGCGCGTGCTCTCGTCAATGAGCCAGACATCCTTCTCGCCGACGAGCCAACCGGCGCTCTCGATAGCGAAACCTCGATCCAGATCATGAACCTCATCAAAGAGGTCTCGAAAGACAAGCTCGTCATCATGGTCACCCATAACAGAGAGATCGCCGAAGAATATTCGACCCGTATCGTCTCGCTTCTTGATGGCAAAGTGGAAGGGGACACCAATCCATATACCCCAGAAGAGGAAGCCAAAGAATATCTCGACAACGCCTCATCTTTCAAAGAGACCAATGAGAAAGCCAAGATGTCTTGGTGGACCGCCATCAAGCTTTCTGGCCGTAACCTCATGGCCAAATTCAGCCGCACCTTCATGACGATGGTTGCTTCATCGATTGGCATCGTCGGCGTTTCCGCGGTTCTCGCCGTCTCTTATGGTGTCCGTGGCTATATCGACTCCATGCAAGATGACCTCCTTTCAGGAAACCCAATCCAGATTAGAGAGAATTCCGTCGATTACCTCAAACTTCTCGACAGCACCAATAGCCTCACCCAATCAAGAATCGCTAGCCAAAGCTGGAAAGATGGCAAGATCGACGTCCAGTTCGCGATGGAGAGCCTTGTCAAAGCCTCCGAGGGCTTAGGCGAAGCCTTCTCCACGAACGACATCAACGAGGATTACATCCAGTTCCTTAAGGACATGCCTTCCTCCTATGTCTCCGCGGTCGATTTCAAATACGGCATCAACTTCAAAAACAACATCTACGTCCACGCTGAGGCGGATGTCGTCGAAGAAGGGCTAGACCCAGCCAAGGTCAATTACAGCATCTCCGGCCTCACCAATGTCTGCACGACCATCCTTGAAGGATGCAGAGGCGGACAATATAGCAGCTACGCCAGCATGGTCGATGGATATAGCAACGCGATCGGACAATCCATCGAAAATGAGGAATACGTTCTCAGCCAATATAACGTCGTCAAGGGAAGATACCCTCACAAAGAGAACGAGGTCATGATCGTCCTCAACCACGAAAACGAAGTCACTGAGTTCGTTTTGACCCTCCTTGGCCTATATGACCAGGATATGTTCGCTAACGCCATCTACCATTTCTCCGATGACCCTCGCTTCGATGAAAAGCTCTGGGAGAAGCAGCAGTCCATCACCGTCGATGATATGCTCGGAAAGAAATACACCTATTATCCAAACGATTCCATCTTCCACGAGAACCCAAACTACAACCCAGAGACGACTTCAACCGCCAACGTTGAGGTTTTCCAGCCATTCTTCTATGACTGGTACGACCAGAATAACCACGCAAACGGACTCGAACTCGAGGTCGTCGGCGTTCTTACCCCAAAAGAGACCGTCTCTTATGGCTGCCTTTCGAGCGGTCTTTACTACACCCCAGCCTTAGCGCAGAGGATGATTAGAGACAACTACGAATCCAAGATCGCCAACTTCATCAGAAACTACGAACAGAATAACAACACGACCGGTTTCAATTCGACCATCGCCCAAGTCAGCGGCGTCAACGTCATCTATGGTATCGGCTACGACGTTAAGGTCTTCTTCGAAGAAGAGATCCTCAAGAGCTCCTTCCTCGTTGGCTCGACCAATAACATTTCCGCTCTCGTTGGCATGCTCGCTTCTGCCTCAGGATCATCTTCGGGCGCCGGAAGCGGACTTTCCATCAAGAGAAACGCGACCTTAACCGTCAACAACGTCGGTGGTTCCAAGATTCCAAGCAGCATCGACATCTACCCAATCGACTTCAACAACAAGTTCCTTGCGACCGATTATCTTGATACCTGGAACGCTGAAAAAGACATCACTTTGAGCACTGGCAAAGTCCTCAAAGCCGCTGACCGCTCAAAGATCGATTACACCGATAGCCTCGAGATTATCATCACGATGATTAATGGTGTGGTGGACATCGTCACCATCGCTTTGGTTGCCTTCACCGCCTTATCGCTTGTCGTCTCGACCGTCATGATCGGCATCATCACCTTTGTCTCGGTCATGGAGCGCGTCAAAGAGATCGGTGTCATCCGTTCGCTTGGCGGACGAAAGAAAGACGTCGCGCACCTTTTCAATGCCGAAACCTTCATCATCGGCATGGGCGGTGGCCTCTTTGGCTTAGGCGTCACCTACCTGATTCAGCTCTTCCTGAATCTTGTTATCGGCACCCTCTTTGGCATACCGAACATCGCCAATCTTCCAATCCTCGCTGCCATCCTTGTTTTGGCTGGAAGCACGCTTCTTACGACCATCGCTGGCCTTGTTCCGGCTTCAAGCGCCGCCAAGCAAGACCCTGTCGTTGCGCTCCGCACCGAATAATTCCCATTCCCTTTTTAGGGAAGGGGTCTTATAATTTCCTCGTTCGTTGAAGGAAGAGGGATCCTTAGACATCCTACTTAGAGAGCCGCCGTTAGGTGCAAGAGCGGTTAGGAATCAAGGTGAGTCGCTTCCAGAGAACCGTAGAGATACGCGTCCATCCGCGTTAAGGATGATCGAGTGCCTTGTCTTATGACAAGGAACTAGGGTGGTACCGCGCACCGCGTCCCTATCATTAGGGACTTTTTATTTATTCGGAGGCAAATCTATGCTCGATAAGCATTACGACCCTCATAAAGTTGAGGAAGGAAAGTACGAGAAATGGAAAGAAGAAGGCTACTTCCAGGCTGGAAGAGACCTTTCAAAACAACCTTTCTCCATGGTTATCCCGCCGCCAAACGTCACTGGCAAACTCCATCTTGGACACGCGATGGACACAACTATCGAAGACATCATCGCCCGTTACAAGAGAGAAGTCGGATATGACGTCCTTTGGGTTCCTGGAATGGACCACGCTGGCATCGCCACCCAAGCCAAAGTCGAGGAAAAGCTCAGGAAACAAGGCCTTTCCCGTTTCGACCTTGGAAGAGAAGGCTTCCTCAAGAAAGCTTGGGAGTGGAAGCACGAATACGCTGACACCATCCATAGCCAATGGGCCAAGATGGGTTTATCCGTCGATTACACGAGAGAAAGATTCACCCTTGACGAAGGCTTAAGCGCCGCGGTCAGGCACGTCTTTGTTACCTTATATAAAGAAGGGCTCATCTACCAGGGTGAGAAAATCATCAACTGGGACCCAGAGCTCAGAACCGCGTTAAGCAACATCGAAGTCATCCACAAGGACGACGAAGGTGAGTTCTATTACTTCAAATATGATGTGGTTGGCACCGACAAATCCCTTATCGTCGCGACCACAAGACCTGAGACGATGTTTGGCGACACCGCCGTCTTCGTCAACCCGAAAGACAAGAAATACGCTGACCTCGTCGGCAAGATGGTCATCAACCCAGCAAATGGGGAAGAGATTCCTCTTATGGCCGATGAATATGTCGACATTTCTTTCGGTACCGGTGCTATGAAGTGCACCCCAGCCCACGATCCTAATGACTTCCTTTTAGGAAAGAAATACGGTTTCAAGTTCATCAAATGTATCGATGAGACCGCACATATGAATGAGATTGCCGGTCCTTACAAAGGCATGGACCGCTACGAATGCCGTAAGGCCCTCGTCGACAAAATTAAAGAAGATGGACACCTTGTCAAAATCGAGAAGATCGTCCACTCAGTCGGTCACTCCGAGCGTAGCGACAGCGTCGTTGAGCCAATGCTTTCGAAGCAATGGTTCGTCAAAATGAAGCCTCTTGCTGAGAAGGTTCTTGCCACTCAGAAAGGCTCTGACAAAGTCAACTTCGTCCCACGCCGCTTCGAGAAGGTTCTCACCAGATGGATGAGCACCGTCGAGGATTGGTGCATCTCCCGTCAGCTTTGGTGGGGACACCGCATCCCAGCTTATACGAACATCAAGACCGGTGAGCTCATCGTCACCGAGGAGGAGATGGATCCAAAGGAGTGGAAGCAGGATGAGGATGTCCTCGATACCTGGTTCTCTAGCGCCCTTTGGCCGTTCGCCACTTTAGGTTGGCCAGACACCGAGACCGCCGACTTCAAACGCTACTTCCCAACAAGCGTCCTCGTCACCGGCTACGACATCATTTTCTTCTGGGTCAGCCGCATGGTCTTCCAGTCTTTACATTTCACTGATAAATCTCCATTCCACGAGGTTGTCATCCACGGTCTTATCCGCGATGCGCAAGGCCGTAAGATGTCCAAATCCTTAGGCAATGGCGTCGACCCAATCGATGTCATTGATAAGTATGGCGTCGATGCTCTTAGATACTTCATCACCAACAACTGCACCCCAGGCATGGATATGCGTTACATCGACGAGAAAGTCGGTGCTGCCGAGAACTATCTCAACAAGATTTGGAACGCCTGCCGTTATGTCGAAGGCGTCCTTGGTGAGGACTACACCCCAAGACCAATCGACAAGAAGACTTTGGGTGTCCTCGATGCCGCGATCATCGATAAGCTCATGCACACCATCAAGAGCGTCCGTTCCGAGATGGACAAATACCATTTCGGTCAGGCCTCATCGATTCTTTATGACTTCGTCTACGATGATTTCTGCTCCTCATATCTTGAGATGAGCAAGATCTCTTTGTCCCACGAAGGCAAGGAAGCCGATGTCACCAAAGACGTTCTCTACACCGTCATGAAGGACATCATCCTCATGATCTATCCATATACCCCATTCGTTACCGAGGAGATGTACCTTTCTCTCCCAGGTCACAAGAAGAGCATCATGGAAGAGCCATATCCTGAATATGACCGCCATCTCATCAATAAGAAAGCGGTTGAGAAACTCTCCATTTTGGAAGGCATGATCAAGGATATCCGTAACTACAAGTCCACGAATGGCATGGCACCAAACGCCAAGGTCAGACTCCTTGTCTCGCCAGCCGAACCATTCGAAGGTTCTGGCGAATACCTCAAGCGTTTCACCTTCGCTTCCTCTTACGAAATCAAGAAAGAGGATCTCGGTGGTTCAAGCTTCCTTTACCCAGGTTATGAACTCATGGTTGAGGAAGACGTCGATCCAGCCGTCCTCAAAGAGAAACTCCTCAAGGAAAAAGAGACCCTCGAATTCGAAATCAGCCGCAGCGAGAAAATGCTTGGAAACCCAGGCTTCGTAAGCAAAGCTCCGAAAGAGAAAGTCGACCTTGAGAAGGCCAAACTCGAGAAAA
>JAFZUD010000045.1 GCA_017618495.1 Bacilli bacterium
ATAGAATTAAGCCTCCTAAAAAAAGGAGGCTTTTTTGTTTGTCCGCGCCTCCAAATTATTCTACAATTTGTGTATGAGCAACGAACTTGAGAACCTTGGCTTTTCTTTGAGAATCGACTCGAGCAAAAGCGTCAACTATGTGAACTATCAGGCTGAGAGCCTTCTTAAAGAAGCCCTCGGCAACAAACAGAATTCTTTTTCTTTCCTCCGTCAGATCGTCATCAAAAACGACACTGACAAGGATATGAGGGATGTCCGCCTTTCTTTCAAAGCGAATCCTGAATTCTTTGAAATCCATTCGGTCAGAATCACTTGTCTCGAGAAAAAGAAAGAGACCGTTGTCGATTCTTTCCAGATCATCCTCGATCCTCTCAAGCTCTATTCCCTTAATGAAGCGATCCCTGGCTCTCTTGTAGCCACGATCACAAACGAGACAGGGGAGATGCTTGCGACCACTTCAGTCGACCTCCGTTTCCTCCCGATCGAGGAAAGCGCCTCTTCAGAATGGATTGATGAGATTCTCGCTTCCTTCGTCACGCCAAATGACCCTCTCGTCAAAGGGCTTGTCGCCAAAGCGGCCGCCATCAAGAAAGAGAAATATGGCAGCAGTGCGTTCGACGATTACCAAACCCATGACCCAAATGCCGTCCTTGAGGATATCGATTCCCTTTATCTTGCCTGTCAGGCATCCAATATCCGCTATAGCACGACCCCAGCTTCCTTCGAGAAAGTCTTCCAGCGCGTCAGGCTTCCTCGCGAAGTCATTGAAGGAAGGGTGGGCAACTGCTTAGATTCCTCTCTCCTTTTCTGCTCGCTCCTTGAGTCGATTGGTCTTAGACCTATCCTCATCCTCACCCATAGCCACGCCCTTGTCGGTTGCTGGCTTGAGGAACTCTCTTTCCCTTCAAGCAAAGAAGAGAATCTCCAAAGCCTTTTGAACAACGCTTCCGAAGGCTTCAATCACCTTGCCTTAATCAACGTCGTCGACTTCTCTGAAGGCAGCGAAATCACCTTCGACAAAGCGATGAATAACGCCAAAGACTATCTTGAGAAAGAGAAGAAGTTCAGCTACGCCCTCGACATCAAGATGTGCCGCAAGGAATGGATCCTTCCAATCCCAACCAAAAAAGAGACCGAGGATGGCACCGTTTATTTCGATTTCCCTAGCATTTCCAGCGCGGAATATAGTCTCCCTAACATCGACGTAGGCAATAGACGCTTCCTCCCAGAGGACGCCAAAGGCAACAAAAACCGCTACGACTATTGGGAAGAAAAACTCCTTGATTTGAACCTCAGGAACCGCCTCATCAACTACAAAGGCGGACTCCGCGGAGTCGAGATTGAAGTGGTTGACCCTCTTGAATATCTCGCCTTCCTTTCCGACAAAGAGAAGATCAGCCTTGTCCCTGCTTCCCTCAAGTTAAGCGACAGCGATAAGAAACAACCTCTCTCCTTCGACGAGAAAGTCTATGGCCCAACCATCAAAGAGAACTATGCGAAATCGATGCTCATCGCCGTCAATAAGAGCGATGACCCTGATGACGCTCTCAAAACCTTAGCTAGAAAGAGCAACACTAGTATCGAAGAAAGTGGCTGCAACCCTCTCTTCTTAACCCTTGGCGAAATCCGTTGGTACGACAACGAGAAAGCCGCTGAAAGAGGAACCGGAGCGATGTACGCCCCAATCTTCCTTCTTGAAGGAAAGATGCCAAGAAGAAAGAACGGTCCTTTCTATACCCTTGATTACGATTTCGACGATATCGGGCTCAACAGCACCTTCTTCCAATACCTCAAACAGAACTTCGGTTTGGATTTCTCCAAACTCTATCCTCTCCCGAGACTCGCTAACGGCCAGGTCGATGTCCGTCTCATCTATAACGAGATCAGGAACATCATCGCCCCGATGAAGAACTGGCTTCTCTTTGAGAACAGAAGCGTCCTTTCCCTTTTCAACTTCTCTCACTTCGTCATGTGGAGCGATCTTAAGAACCATCGCAACACGATCATGAACAACAAGCTCGTCGCTTCTTTCGTCTATGGTGAGAAGAAGTGGAACGATGCCGAAAACCTCATCCCTGCCAATGAGATGGACGAGAGAATCAACCCTCGTGATATCGCGACCGCTCTCCCGGCCGACTCAAGCCAAATCAAAGCCATCTCCGATGCCGAAGAAGGCGAATCCTTCATCCTTGATGGCCCGCCAGGCACTGGTAAATCCCAGACGATCGCCAACATGATCACGAACTTCCTCTACCACGGCAAGAAGGTCCTCTTCGTCGCTGAGAAAGAAGTCGCCCTCGATGTTGTTAAGAGAAGGCTTGATGACCTCCATTTAGGCCAGTTCTGCTTGGAAATCGCTTCCCTCAATAAACCGAAGAGCGAGATCCTTTCGATTTACTCCAAGCTCCTTGCTATGGGTCCTTTGGAGAACGCTGAGGATTACCGTTCCTTAAGCGACTCCATCATGGACAAGAGGGGAGAGCTCAATTCCATCATCGAAGACCTCCATTCAAGAGGCTCATACTTCATCTCCCCATACGAGGCCATCGTCGGATACCTCGAGAATGAGAAATACAAAACCGATACGGAAATCGATCCGAAGTTCATCGGCTCTTTAAGCCCGCAGAAATATCTTGAGGTCATGTCCGCCATCTCGGCCTATGTCTCCTTCATCAAACCATTCTCGTCCTATGGACGCAGCCCATTCATCGGCTTCCAGAAGAGAGAATATTCCCTTGATTACAGAACCAAGGTTTTCGCTGAGCTTGATGAGCTTGTCGACATCTGCAAAGACTGCGAGCTTGCGACTTATAACGCCTTTTTCAAAGAAGGTTCGCTCTATGAGTCATATAGAAACGTCGAAGCCTACCTCAACGTCATCAGCGAGCTCCAAGGCGACATCCCATATTGGTATGAATATCTCCTTGATCCTCAATTCCTTGAGAACGAGGAGAACTTACGTGCCCTCACCAAACTCAAGATCAAACTCGCCCACGATAAAGACGCGGTCGCCATTAACTTCAACGACAGCGTTTATACCGCCTTCGATCCTCTCCAACTTGAGAAAGAATACGAAG
>JAFZUD010000046.1 GCA_017618495.1 Bacilli bacterium
GACCTTCAACCTTTCATCCCGTATCACCTCCGACGTCATCGTCTATAGTGAGGAGTTCATGATGGACAGCGAGGGTGAAAGATCCCTCTCTAGCGAACTCGGTAACGCCATCAACGAAGAGCAGCTCCAGATCTTCTATCAGCCGAAGTTCGACCTTCACGACGATATCTTCTTCGGCGCCGAAGCCCTTGTCAGATGGAACCACCCATCCCGTGGTTTATTGCCTCCATCCCTCTTCATCCCATTCGCTGAGCAATCCGGCCGTATCATCGAGGTCGACAAATACGTCTTCGAGCAGGTCTGCAAGAACATGAAGAAGTGGAAGGCCGAAGGAAAACGTATCCCTAAGGTCTCCATCAACCTTTCGAGAAAGACCGCTTTAGCCCCTGACATCCTTTCCTTCTATAAGGAAACGATGGAGCAATACGAGATCGATCCAAAATGGATTGAGATTGAGTTGACCGAGTCTATGGCCGCGCAGGACGCCGTCTTCGTCTCCGCGATGATTAGAAAAATCAAAGCCATGGATCTTGATACCTCTATCGATGACTTCGGTATGGGTTATTCCGCCTTCTCGTCCTTAAAGAAGATTCCATTCGACACCCTTAAGATCGACAAATCCTTCATCGATGAGGTTGAGCTTGACCAAAAGAGCCGTGACCTTGTCCGCTGTATCAACGACATCGGCCACTCCTTAGGCATGCGCACCATCGCCGAAGGCGTTGAGACCGAAAACCAGATGAAGATCGTCAAGGAACTTGGAATCGATTCCATCCAAGGTTTCTACTATTCGAAGCCTTTAGGCGAATTCGAATTCCAGAGGTTCCTCAATAACAACACATTCGAAAAGAAGAAGACTGCAGCAAAGGAGGAAGCCAAATGATCGCCATCATCGGTACGACTAGCGACGACATCCTTTACTTCAGAGCCAAGATGAATAACCCGAAAGAAGTCACCTTAACCGGTGGTTTCAAGGTCTATCAGGGCGATATTTTCCGTGAGGACTGCATCGTCGCCGCAACAGGGCCATCTCTTATTAACGCCGGCATCCTCATGACTCTCATCATCGAGAAGTTCGACCCATATTTCGTCTTCAACGTCGGAAGCGTCTATTCCTTCTCCGATGAGCTTAGGCAAGGCGATCTATTCATCGCTGACCGTTATTTCTATAGCGACGTCGATTTCACCGATAACAAAGAGGCCATTTATGGCCAAATCCCAGGAAGAGACCCATTCTTCGTCGCCGATAACTCGATCAACGACAAAGCCGAGAAGAGCGCCTACCTCATGACGACGAGATACGTCCAAAGAGGATTCCTTCTCTCAGGCTCATCCTTCTATTTCATGCCGAACAAGGTCTCATCAATCGTTCAGAACCACTTCCTCGTCCAGGAAGAGAATATGCGCGCTTACGACAACACAAGCGCCTCAATCGCGATGGTTTGCCATCTTAACCACACCGCCCTTTTGACCATCAAAGGAGTGGCGATGCAGATGGGCAAAGAAAGAGAAAGAATCAACTACATCCGCACCGGCTTAGAGATGATGCCGACGATCGGAAAGATCATCACCCGCATCCTCGTCGCCCGCACTGAGGATGTTAACGAATAGGAGGGGAAGTTATGGCAAAAAAGAAGAAAGACAGAGCCGTTGACTTAATGGCCTTCCTTAGAAACAGAGCCTCGACCATAATTGGCATGGTTTTCCTTGTGCTTGCCATCGCGGGCGCAATCCTTCTCCCAATCGCGATCGCCATCAATAACAAGAACCTCACCTGGGTTGCCGCAGGCACTCTCACCATCTCCTCGCTCATCGTCGCCTGGGTCATCATCCACCTTATTCGTGTTTACACGAAGATGACGAAAAAGATCTTCGAGGATATCGGCATCCAGATCAGAGCCTTTGCCGATGGCAACTTCCTTACCGTCAATAAAGAGCATGACCACATGCTTCCTGCTTTCAGCGAGCTCCAGAAGCAGATGAACCAGGCAATCGCCGACTATTCCAACTACCGTCTCGTCTATGTTGGAAAAGCCTCCGAAGAGCAAATCAACAAAGATATCGAAAGCGGTCTTGTCTATCCTAAAGAGGTCTTCGTCGACCTTCTTATGAAAGAGGCTCAGAAGAATGAATCATATCGAAGCGCCCTCCTCTTAATCGAGCTCAAAGGCGCCCGTTCATTCGAAGAGCAAGACTTCGAAGCCTTGACCTCCAAAGTGAGAGAAACCTTCCCTCATTCGATGCTTGGCAAATACGATGAAAAGACCCTCGCCCTTTATATTTTCAACGTCGAATCCTTCCTCGGTTTAGAGACCGTTTGTGAGGGATTTGTCACGAATTTCAACGTTTTGAAGATCGATAAGTCGACTTCCGTTGAGAAATTCGTCCATGCCAAAATCGGTGGAGTCATCTATCCGTATTGCTCCCTCAATAACTTCTTAGATGAAGCAGAGAAAGCCCTCAAAGAAGAAGGGGAAGTCAATCTCAGCTACGGCGTCAAAGACGTCTACTATCCTCACCGCATTCTCAGTGAATCCTCCAAACGCATCCTCTTCCTCGCCAACTTCGAGAAATGGGAATACGAGATCAAGCACGCGAAGGATTACGCAGGCGAGATCGAAGCCTTAAAGAACGCCATCCAGTGGCTC
>JAFZUD010000047.1 GCA_017618495.1 Bacilli bacterium
ATTCTTAGAGGCGACAGAATCAAGCAAGCCGAGTCTTGCCTTAGCTTCTTAGATAGGCTCATTGAGCACAATAACGACAAGGCGGACAAAGCCTTCATGAAGATCTCAATCTCCTATGGCACGGCCGTCTACGAGAAGAAAGACTACAACTACGAAGCGGTCTACCGTAGGGCGGACAGGAAGATGTACGACATGAAGCGCAAAATCCACGCAAATCGTAGGAAAAAGTCAAACAAGGACAATTAAAAAGGAGGCACAAATCGCCTCCTTTTTTTGAAAATAATTCTGATTTGTCAGGGATTTTTATCCTAACGCCGTATCAAGCGCCATCATGAGGACGAAGGAAAGGGTTAATGCGTTGGTGGGGGAGAAAGGGTAAAGAAAACCCCCGGCCATTTCTTGAATCGGGGGTGTTTTGATCAGCTGGAGCACCAGGCGGGAATCGAACCCGTGTGAGCAGCTTGGGAAGCTGCCATTCTACCATTGAATTACTGATGCATGGCGCCTAAATACTATATGAAAATCATCCCCTTTCTTCAAGTCAAATAAGGGCGCCGGAAGTCAATGCGTCTTTGTGTCCAAAGTGAAGGTCTCTTTGTTTTTACAAAAAACTTCCAAAAAAGGCCCTTTAGACACTTTCAAAAAATGTAAACCTTTGTTACACTTTATAAGAAATATCCGAAATATTTCATAGAAACTGGAATCTGAAATGTTAAATTCAATAAATTTTGCTGTTATCACATATGACGCCAACTGGGTAATTTCTTTAGTTATCGCCCTCATAATTACCGCCATCGGTGACTTATTGATGTTCAAATACGTCAGCCGCCATCCGATCTTCATCGGCTCGGTCGTTTTGCTTGAAGCAGGGGTTGTCGTCGCTTTCTGCGTCCCTAACTTCGATCTCTTAGGAATCATTTGTGCCATCGCCGTCCTCTTGCTTGTCTCTGGCGCTGTCCTCATCAACATGAACAACGTCCGCAACAACATGGTCAACGGCATCTTCAAGAAGGACTTCTTCAAGAGGAAGAAAGTCGAGCCAGAGATGGTCTTCGACCGCGATGACCTCTACAAAGCCATCCACAAAGCCGTCATCGATATGTCGATGATGAAGCGTGGCTGCCTCATCACCTTCATGAAGAAGGATGATCTCCTTGATGAGAGCAAAATCCCATCCATCGTCAAGCAGCGCGGCGTTGACGTGAACGCTCCAGTCACCCCAGAGCTCCTTGAGACCATCTTCTATGTCGGCACCCCGCTCCACGATGGCGCCGTCATCATCAAAAAAGACAAAATCGCCAGAGCCGCTGTGTTCTTCGTCGCGACCTCCAAGCCTCTTACTGGCAAGTACGGTTCCCGTCACCAGGCTGCCTTAGGCATCTCCGAGAACACCGACGCTGTCACCATCATCGTCTCTGAGGAAACCGGCCGCATCGGCATCGCTTTCCAAGGCGATATCACCCCAGTCACCCCAGACACCTTCATGCGCGTCTTCGAAGAAGATATGGCCTATGTCTCCGTCGAAGAAGACGAATCCAAGTAATCCTTTTTCAAAAATACAAAGCGAATTTTATCCTTTTGGCGTGCCTAGGTATTCCATTTGTTGATACAATGAACAAGTCTATTTAATAGACACGAATAGAAGAACCATGCCATTTGAAGTCAAACTAACAATCTTCATCGTTGGCGCCATCTTCGCCTTAGGGCTCCTTGGCGTGTGGTTTTTCTATACTCCGCTAAGGAAGAGGAAATTCCGCCGCAACCCTAAAGAGGTCTTCTACAAAGATGTCAGGAAAGTCGCTGATGACGGTGACTACTATCTCGTCAACAATGTGGAGTTCGATATGGGAAACGGCAACACCATCACCATCGATCACCTTTTGGGTGGAGATAAGTTCCTCTACGTCATCATGGACCACTATTTCGAAGGGGCCATCAGCGCGAAAGCGGAGGACTTCTATTGGGTCTATTACGTCAAAGACCATAAGACCACCCTCAAAAAGGAAATCCGTTCCCCGATCATGGAGACGAAGGAAATCGTCCAACGCCTTTCGATGATGAGCGGTCTTCCGATCAACTTCCTCGTCGGCATCGTCCTCGTCAACAGCGATTGCTTCGTGAGCCGCTACCAAAACGTCGACGGCGAGGTTCAGCTTGTGAGCGCGAATAGACTAGGCGAGGTCATCACCTCATACGAAAACAAAGAGGTGGAAGCCTTCAACACCGAAGACCTCCATCGTGTCATCCACGAGATCCACGACCTCTCGGAGAAAACCAAAAATGCAAAATCTGAATAAAGACGCCTTAGATATCGATGTCGCCAAAGAAGCCCGCAAAGGCTTTGGCTCCCTCTTAAAAAGAAGCGCCCCATTCTTAGGGCTTTTCTTCTTGATTCTCGTCCTTGTATGGCTCGTTGACTACGCTTTGTCATATGTCGGAGCAGGGACCATTTTCATCACCGTTTTGATCGTTGGCGCCCTCATCCTCCCATTCTATTTCGCTTCTCTAATTTGTTCATATCTCGAAGCGAATGATAGGCCTGTCGCCGCAAAGGTCTA